>JAEYXI010000640.1 GCA_023428515.1 Pseudomonadota bacterium
ATGAAGGAGAGGCCGAGCAGCCAGATGTCCGCGCCGATTCCGGAGAGCTCCTTGTCCGTCGCGAGCGGCGGATACATGAACCAGCCGGAAGATGGAGCAGAGTCGAAGAAGATCGAGCCGCAGACGAAGACGCCGCCGATGAAGAAGCTCCAGAAGCCGAAAGCACCGAGGCGCGGGAAGGGCAGTTCGCGCGCGCCGAGCATGGGCGGAAGCAAGAAGATCGCCACCGCCTCGAAGATCGGCACGGCGAAGAGGAACATCATCACCGTGCCGTGCAGCGTGAAAGCCTGGTTGTAGAAATCCGCCGAAACGAGATCATTGTCGGGCACGGCGAGTTGCGCGCGCACGATCAGTGCCAGCACGCCGGCGAAGAGCATGAAGGCAAAGGCGGTGGCGCCGTACCAGACGCCGATCTGCGTGTTGTTGACCGAGGTCCAGTAGCGCCAGCCGGATGGAGTCTCCCAGACGCGCCGAAGCTGCTCGGTCTCGGCCTGTTTCGCGTCGGCCTCCGGTCCCGGCCGCGTGCCTGCTTCGGCTGCCATCATTCCAGCCCCCTCAGCCATTTGGCGATCGCCGCGAGGTCTTCCTCAGGCAGCATGGAGAAGGCCGGCATCTTCGAATCCGGCTTGATCGAATGCGGATCGGCGGTGAAGCCGCGCAGTGCCTCTTCATCGTTCGGCAGGATACCGGCGCCGAGGGTCGTCCGCGAGCCGACATGCGAGAGATCGGGGCCGACCGTGCCGTTCGCGTCCGTGCCTGCCACCCGGTGGCATGCGGCGCAGCCGTGGCGCAGGAAGAGTTCGCCGCCCGGCGAGTCCAAGCCGGGAGAGGGGGCGGCCTCGGTAGCGAGCCACTGCCGGAAAGCGTCCGGCTGCATGGCGATCGTGGTGAAGGCCATCAGCGCGTGCGATGTGCCGCAATATTCCGTACAGGCGCCGCGATACGTTCCGGGTTTCGTCGCAACCATCGACAGGTGATTCTCGCGACCGGGGATCATGTCCATCTTGCCGGCGAGGGAAGGTATCCAGAAGGAATGGATGACGTCGGTGCTCTTGAGGACGAGTTCGATGCGCTCTCCGACCGGCAGGCGGATCTCGTTGGCAGCTATTACCGGAGCGCCGTCCTCAAGCGGATGGTAAGCGACCCGCCACCAGAACTGCTCGCCTGTCACTTCGATGCGCAGGCCGGTCTGCTCCTCCGCCCGCGCGAAGGGCCGCAGCGACGGCATGAGCCACAGGGCATAAGCCAACAGTAGGAAAAGCAGAACCGAGGGAATGGCTGCGCCGCACCAGAAGACCAGGCGGCTGGCAGCCCGTTCACCGATAACAGCGCGTTTCCTGTGCGTCGCATGAACAAGGAGGGCAACCACCGCCAGCCAGATCAGGGTACCGGCGATCAGCATGACCCAGAAAAGCTGGGCGACCTGATGAGCCTCCTCGCCGGCCGGATCGAGAGCCGATTGGACCCCCGAACAGCCTGAGCCAAAGACAACACAACACCATGCAGCCAGCATGTGGGGTTTGCCCACGGGCCGTTTAGCAATAGTGACGCGGTTGTCTTCTGTCGTTGGCGAGCCCACTCTCCGATCGATGCGGCGGTTGCGCACAAACGCGCCTGACGATGAGTGGTTGCGACAAGGAGTAAAACTGGCGGACGAAGCACCCGGCGCGCCTGCATTCCATCCGGATGGGAAAATTATGCAGGAAAGTCGCTAGCTGCGCCCTATGCGGACCGATTTTTCGAACGCGGCGGCAAGCCCTCGCGCGACGGCGTCGTCAAAGCCTGCGCTCCGCATGGCCTCGATCGCCGCGGCTGTCGTCCCGCGGTAGCCGACAAAAGCCTCGACCGTGTCTGCAGGCGAATCGCCACTACGTTCCACGAGCCGGCCGGCGCCGGCCAACAGCGTATTGACGGCGCGACAGGCAACCTGCCGCGACAACCCGAACGCGACCGCATCCTCCACCATGGCTGCAGCCAGCAGCGCAGGGAAAGCAGGACCGGAGCCGCTCAATCCTGTCAGGTAGTCCAACTCGCGTTCGTTTGAGACCTGGTCCTGGACGCCGCATGCATCGAAAATCGCCCGCGTGACGCGCCGGTCGTCCTTGCTCGTGCCGTCGGTTGCGACCCACGGTGTGTAGGACATCCCGACCTCTGCCGCCGCGTTCGGTATAGAGCGAACGACGCGGAGGGTGTCGTGGCGGGCAGACAGGGCGGAAAGCTGGATGCCCGCCATGACCGAAATGACCAGCCGCCCTTGCGCATCCAGATCCAGCAGCGGCCAGTCCGCTGGGCGCACCGACAGGATGATGACGTCCGATCGGTCGGCGAGCAGTTGATTGTCGGATGTCCAGGATACTCCAGGAAAACGATCCGGCGCCTTGCTTCTATGAGAGAGGCAAAGATTCTCAGCCGAAACAAGGCCGGCTTTCAGGAGCGATTCCGCGATCGCCCCTCCCAGCCATCCGCCGCCGCCGACTATGCCGAGTCTGAAAGCTTCCTTCATGATGGCCTCGTTGGCCGAATGTCGATGATCGTCATAAGGACAGTGCGACCTTGCGGCCGTCGTGGATCGCGAAAGCGGCCTGGCGCGAAGCCGTGCAATCGCCGATGGCGGTGTGCGGGATGCCGCGTCTCGCCAATTCGAGCGCAAGATCGTCTTGCGCCATGTTGGTGCCGGCAAAGACGAGCGTGTCCGCCTCGACCTGCTGCTCTCCTCCGTCGAGCAGGGACGCCACCGTCGCGAGCTTGCCCTCCCAATGGACGACAGCGCTTTCGGTCACGAAGCGCACGCCGAGGCGGGCGAGCGCGCGGCGAAGCGGCCCGTCCGCGGCCATCCGCTGAAGCTCCTTGCCAACGAGCGCGTCGGGGGTGACGATCGTCACGTCGTGGCCGTCCTCGGCAAGCTTCCAGGCTGTGCCGCAACCCTTCCAGTTGCCGCCGTCGTCGAGGACGATGACCCGCTTGCCCGGCCTTGCCTCGCGCGCCATGACGGCCTCCGCGGAGAATACCGGCCCACCGCCTGGGATATCGTCGAGCTGCGGCAGGGCGCGCTGGAAGGCCCCGTCGGGGGGCAACGAGCCGGTGGCGATGATGACGTGGTCGGCGCCTTCGCGCTCCACGTCCTCCGCTTCGACAAGCTGGCCGAAGCGTACATCGACCTGCAACTGGCCGAGCTGGCGCTGATACCAGTCGATCAGGTCGAGTATCTGGGCCCGGCGCGGCTGCATGCCGGCGAGGCGGAACTGTCCTCCAAGGCGATCCGAGGCTTCCGCGAGCGCAACGCGGTGGCCGCGCTCGGCCGCGACGCGGGCGGCTTCGAGGCCCGCCGGTCCGCCGCCGACGACGAATATCCGCTTCGGCCGCTCGGCCGGAGAGAAGCGGTCGCCGCCCCATTCCCATTCGCGGCCGGCCGATGGGTTGATGACGCAGCTGATCCAGTAGTCGCGCGAACGGCGGCCCCAGCACATCTGGTTGCAGGACAGGCAGCCGCGAATGTCCTCAGGGCGTCCGGCTGCGGCCTTTGCGGCAAGGTGCGGGTCGGCGATCTGGCCGCGGACGATCGAGACAAGGTCGGCGCGCTCTTCGCTCAGCACGGCCTCGGCGTTCTCCGGCGTGCGGATGTGGCTTTCGGCAGTGACGAGCGCATGACGCACCGTGGATTTCAGCACAGCCGCAAGATCTGCCCCCAGCTTCTCCGGATAGAGGAATGTCGGCATGATCTTGTAGAAGTCGAAATAGCTGCCCGAGCCGCAGGTGACGTAGTCCATCAGCGCGTCGCGGTCGTGCAGGTCTACGATCTCGGCAAGCGCTTCGCGCTGCAGCGCGACCTCGACCTCTGGTTCATCGTTGACTGCCAACCCGATGATGAAGTCCTCGCCGCACTCCTTGCGGATGCGCGTCATGACCTCGCGGCTCATCCGGGTGCGGTTCTCGAGGCTGCCGCCCCAGCGGTCGTCGCGACGGTTCGACCAAGGCGTCCAGAACTGGTCGAGCATCGAGTGATAGGCCGCCCAGACCTCGACGCCGTCGAAGCCGGCTTCGCGACAGCGCCTCGCAGCCTGGACGAAACCGTCGATCGTCTGTTCGATGTCCGCCTCGGTCATGCGGTGGGAGCCGTCGGAATCGTGATAGCTCGGCAGGCCGGATGGCGACCAGCCGGCATGGAACGAGTTGTCGGCGTCCGCGTGCTGGCCGACATGATAGAGCTGCTGGATGGCGACCGCGCCGTTGCCTTTGATCGCCTCGGTCACCTTTCGGAAATGCGGGATAATGCTGTCGTCGGAGGGACGAAAATTGCCTCGGGTAAGCACCGCCGCCGCATGGACGGGCATCGGCTCGACCACGATCATGCCGGCTCCGCCGATGGCGCGTTCGGCATAGTAGCCGACGTGGCGTTCGGTCGGCAGTCCCTCGACCGCCATGTTGGCGGTGTGGGCGCCGAAGACGATCCGGTTGCGCAACGTCTTGCCGCGCAGCGCTATTGGCGTGAACAGTCGTTTGAAAACCCTATCGGACACTGCCCCTCCCTAGCGCCATGCCTCAAGCGGCAGCGAACGCATTCTGGTACCTGCGGCGGAACCGTCTTCCCTTAGACGGCGGTTGCACATCGACCGATAACCGGCGCTAATAGTCAAGATGAATGAAATTCCTCGGCGGTTGAGTCCCAGGCAACCGAGACCGGGATGCGCGCCATCGGGATCGAGCCAACGCCCGCGGTGCAGAAAGTGGTTGCATGGTTCGCAGATACTACAGCCTGCCCTCGTTGAGCGCTCTCGCCGCCTTCGAAGCGGCAGCGCGACATCTCAGCCTGACGAAGGCTGCCGAAGAGCTGAATGTGACGCCCGGCGCCGTCTCGCGCTCGGTCCGGGCGCTGGAGGAGGAACTCGGCAATCCCCTGTTCCTGCGCAGGCATCGCGCGGTCGAACTCACCCGCGAGGGCGAGACGCTTGCCGCGGCGCTGCGCGAGAGCTTCGAGCGGATGGCGGCGAGCTTCCGCCAGATAAAATCCTTCGGCGGGCAGGCAAGCGTCACCGTCGGCAGCACGATGGCGATGGCGCATCTATGGCTGATGCCGCGCATGGGGGCCTTCTGGAACAGGCATCACGACATCGTCGTCGATCATGTCATCTCCGATCACCCGCGCGGCCTGGACCGCCCGGATGTCGACCTTCGCTTGCGTTATGGCGACGGGGAGTGGCCGGACGAACTGTCCGCCAAGCTTTATGACGACCGCATCTTCCCGGTGGCCAGCCCTGCCTTCGCGAAAGCCTATCCAACAGCGTCGGTGAAGGATTTGGCGCAACTACAACTGCTTTCGGTGGAAGGAATCGACTGGACCTGGA
>JAEYXI010000664.1 GCA_023428515.1 Pseudomonadota bacterium
AACAATGCGATGCTCCGGCGCTTCCTCGACACGTTCGGCTTCGACTACGAGTTCGCCTCGGCGACCGACTACTACAAGTCGGGACGCTTCGACGCGGTGCTGCTGAAGGCCGCCGAGAAATACGACGAGATCATGAAGGTCATGCTGCCCACACTCGGACTGGAGCGCCAGGCGACCTACAGCCCCTTCCTGCCGATCTCGCCGAAGACGGGTCGCGTGCTCTACGTGCCAATGAAGCATGTCGAGGCTGCGGCCGGCACCATCACCTTCGACGACGAGGACGGCGAGGAGACGACGCTGTCGGTCACCGGCGGTCGCGTCAAGCTGCAGTGGAAGCCGGACTTCGGCATGCGCTGGGCAGCGCTCGACGTCGACTTCGAGATGTTCGGCAAGGACCACCAGACCAACGCGGTGATCTACGACAAGATCTGCAACATCCTCGGCGGACGCGCGCCGGAGCATTTCGTCTACGAGCTTTTCCTCGACGAGATCGGCCAGAAGATCTCGAAGTCGAAGGGCAACGGGCTGACCATCGACGAATGGCTGACCTATGCGCCGACCGAGAGCCTCGGCCTCTATATGTACCAGCGCCCAAGGCAGGCGAAGAAGCTCTATTTCGACGTCATCCCGAAGGCGGTCGACGAGTATTACAGCTTCCTGTCGGCCTATCCGCGGCAGGAGTGGAAGGAGCGGCTCGGCAATCCCGTCTGGCACATGCATGACGGCAACCCGCCCGCCATAGACCTGCCGGTCAGCTTCGCGCTGCTGCTCAACCTCGTCAGCGCCTCAAATGCGCATGACAGAGGCGTGCTCTGGGGCTTCATCTCGCGCCACGCGCCGGGCGTGACGCCAAAGACGCATCCCGAGCTCGACCGGCTTGCCGGCTACGCCATCCGCTACTTCGACGACTTCGTGAAGCCGACCAAGGTTTTTTGCGCGCCCGACGAAGTGGAGCGGGAAACGCTCGCCGCGCTGTCGGAAGCACTTGGCGGGCTGCCTGCCGGCGCGGATGGCGACGCGATCCAGAACGCCTCGCTCAACGTCGCGAGAAAGATCGAACGCTACCAGGACCATTCCAAGCAGAGCCCGGAGGGCGGACCCGGCGTGTCAGTCGCCTTCTTCCAGATGATCTACCAGGTGCTGATCGGACAGGAGCGCGGCCCGCGCTTCGGTTCCTTCGCCGCGCTCTACGGTATTCCCGAGACGCGCGCGCTGATCGACAAGGCGCTCGCCGGCCAGTTGGCCGCGTAGATCCCGATCAGGGCGGCGGCGGCGCCGGCGGAAACTCAAGCTGCAGTTGCGGTCCGAGCGTAGGCTGAGGGTCGACGCCCTCTTCCGTCATGATCGGCTGGCTTGGCGAGGAGGCGCTGACAGGGGCGTCGGGAACATCCGAAATGGAAGAAGTGTCGGGCGGCGCGCCGAATATGCCCTTCTTCTCCGCGCGCGCCCTTTCCCCCTCCTGCACATAAGGACCATCCGGCGCGGCAAGCGCCCAGCCATTGGCCACCAGCCATCCCCCGACATCCTCCTTGGCCAGGCGACAACCGGCGCGCATGACCTGCTCGTCCTGTTCGTCCTCGGGAATCTGGCAGACCAAAGCGCGACCGCGCAGCCAGAGCCGGAAGGCGGCGCGCGCGCGGACACCGCACGGCCAGGACGCGCCCTCATAGGTGCAGGTCTCTTCCGCCGGGACGCTTTTCACGCCTGATATCGCGATGGTGTGCCCTCCGGATTCGAATACGGCGGACTCCACCGCGACGGGCCGAAACAGCGGCTTGCCGGCCCAGGGGTTCTTGAACTCGGGGGGAGGAGGTGGCGGCAGTGCCAGGCTCAGCTGGCTGAGCGGCTCGCGCGGCGCCTCGCGCAACAGTTCCTCGCCAGCGGCAAGCTCGGGCGGTCCGACCACGGTCGGGGCAACCATGCGCGATGACCCCGGAGGTTCCGGCTGGATGCCCATCACCGGCGTTGTGGGCTCCACGGAGATTTGCGGCGCCTGCAAGGCCTGCGCGCCGGACGTGGGTAACGGTTCGGCAGGCGCCGCATGCTCGGCCGGCGCAGCGGGCGCGACGGACGGAGCGGCTGACAGCTCCGACCCGTCCGTTGTCGACGCCACCGGCCCGTCGGCAGCGGCGATCGCCTCGGCGTCCGGCTCTTCCACCGCAACGGACTCGGCGCCGGGCAGGCCTTCCACCATGCGCCCGCCGACGAGCACCACAGCGCCGGCAAGCGCCAGTGCCGCCGCCGGCAGGATCAGCGCACGCATGGAAAAATCCTTCATGCCCGAGCGCCGCCTACTGGCTCGCCCAGACGATGCGGGCCAGCCATTCGACCTCGCCGGCGGCCAGCCGCCGTTGCGGATGGTCGGGGTTGAGCGAGACGAGTTCGATCGTCGTCGGCGTGCGCCGCTCGAGCACCTTGGCCATCACCTCGCCGGAGATCGTCTTCACCACCACGCGGTCGCCCTTGCGGACCGCGGCGTTGGGCTGCACGACCAGCATGTCGCCGTGGCGGTAGAGCGGCAGCATGGAATCGCCCTGCACTTCGAGCGCATAGGAGCCCTCGCCCGCCGCTGCCGGAAGCTCGATCAGGTCCCAGCCCTGGCCGGCCGGAAAGCCGGCGTCGTCGAAGAAGCCGCCGGCGCCCGCCTGCGCGAAGCCGATCAGAGGCACGGTAGAGGCCTGCACCGGCAACGGTCTTGGAGCAGCGGTGCGCACCGGCCTGTCCTCGATCAGCGCGAAGAACTCATCGAGCGAGGAATTCGTCGCGACGATGATCTTGGCGAGCGATTCCGTCGAGGGCCAGCGCGGACGGCCATCCGCCGACTGGCGCTTCGACTTGTTGAAGGCCGTGGAATCCAGGCCGGCGCGCTTGGCAAGGCCCGATGCCGAGAGCGAATAACGCGCCGCCAAGGCGTCGATCGCCGCCCAGACGCGCTCATGCGAGAGCATGGCTCGTCTCCTTACGACAGGAAAAAATGCCTTTGCGTTGTAGAACCGCCATCACCGGCTGTCCAGATGAAAGCTGCTTCTGCCGTACGATTCCCACGGAGAAACGAATGCATTCGTGCCGACGAAGATCAAAGATCGGTCCCATCATGGCGCTTGCGATGTTCTCCAATCGCGTCTTCGATACCGATATCGATGCCGCCCTTCGATAAACGCCCATAGAAGGTGGAAGCCAACTCGCGGCCATCCTTCGCCAGGGCTCGCAGACCGGCGTGCGACGCCATGAAGATCTTCTCGGCGTCGCTTGGCGGGCGGGGCGTCGCTTCGTAGCCGAGTTCGCCGATCACCTCACCCATGTCGACGAAGCGCCGTGCGGCACGGTCGTACACGCCGGCAGTGGTGAGCACGAGAGCCGCGACCTCGCCGTTCTCGTGGATGAAGCGGTGCTCGCCGATGACCTGCGTGCCATCCCACGTCTCGATCGTGGACACCACGTCGAAGCGCTGCCAGAGCTTGACCTCGCGGACGAACACGGTCTGCACGCCGCCGAGCATCGGCGCCCAGTTGCGTCGCCGCATCAGCGCGAACAGGCCGGAGCGGAAGAAGATGTCGACGCGCCCGAGATCGGCGAGCATCAGGTAACGTGCGTTGTTGAGGTGCAGGTTGAAGTCGA
>JAEYXI010000674.1 GCA_023428515.1 Pseudomonadota bacterium
AAGCAGGCGCGATTCGCCATGGAGTGCTGCGCCATCGAAAGCTGCGGCAAGTGCACGCCCTGCCGGGTCGGCGCGATCCGCGGCGTCGAGACGCTCGACAAGATCGCCGGGAACATCGAGCCGGCAAAGCAGATCGAGCTCGTCACCGACCTCTGCAACACGATGAAATTCGGATCGCTCTGCGCGCTGGGTGGCTTCACGCCCTATCCTGTGATGAGCGCGATCAATCATTTCCCTGACGATTTTCGCCCATCGCCCGTAGCCGAAGCCGCGGAATAGGAGCAGACGCCATGAACGCCTTGCCCGAGTTCAAAACGCTCATCGAAGAAACCGATTACGGTACGCCGGCTTCGAAATCCGAGAAGCAGGTGACGCTGACCGTCGACGGCAAATCGATCACCGTGCCCGAGGGCACGTCGATCATGCGCGCGTCGATGGAGGTCGGCGTCGAGATCCCGAAACTCTGCGCCACCGACATGGTCGACGCCTTCGGTTCCTGCCGCGTCTGCCTGGTCGAAATCGAGGGACGCGGCGGCACGCCGGCATCCTGCACGACGCCGGTCGGCGAAGGCATGGTGGTGCACACACAGTCGGACCGCTTGAGCGCAATCCGCCGCGGCGTGATGGAGCTCTACGTGTCCGACCATCCGATGGCGTGGAGCGGACCGGGCGGCGAAGGTGCGGGTACCGGCGCCAGCGAGTTCGACCAGGTCGTGGCGTCCGTCGGCCTGACCGAGAATCGTTACGGCCTCGACGGCCGCAACCATGTGCAGCCCGAAGACGGCGTCGCGCCGGGCCACGGCTCGCTGATGGTCGATTACATCGCCCGTGACGAATCGAACCCCTACTTCACCTACGATCCGGCGCAGTGCATTGTCTGCTCGCGTTGCGTGCGCGCTTGCGAGGAGGTGCAGGGCACCTTCGCGCTGACCATCGAAGGCCGCGGCTTCGAGAGCCGCATGGCGGCCGGCATGCACGAGTCGTTCCTCGAGAGCGAGTGCGTCTCCTGTGGCGCCTGCGTGCAGGCCTGCCCTACCGATGCTCTGCGCGAAAAGACCGTGCTCGACATGGGCATGCCCGAGCATTCGGTGGTCACCACCTGCGCCTATTGCGGCGTCGGCTGCTCGTTCAAGGCCGAGATGAAGGGCGAGGAAGTGGTGCGTATGGTGCCGTGGAAGGACGGCAAGGCGAACCGCGGCCACTCCTGCGTCAAGGGCCGCTTCGCCTGGGGCTACACGACCCACAAGGAGCGCATCCTCAACCCGATGGTGCGCGACACGATCGACCAGCCGTGGCGCGAGGTGAGCTGGGACGAAGCCCTCAAGCACATCGCCAGCGAGTTCCGCCGCCTGCAATACCAGTACGGGCGTGGCTCGGTCGGCGGCATCACCTCGTCGCGCTGCACCAATGAAGAGACCTATCTCGTGCAGAAGCTGGTGCGCCAAGGCTTCGGCAACAACAATGTCGATACCTGCGCCCGCGTCTGCCATTCGCCGACCGGCTACGGTCTCGGCCAGACCTACGGCACGTCCGCCGGCACGCAGGACTTCGACTCGATCGAGCATACCGACGTCGCTATGATCATCGGCGCCAATCCGGCTTCCGCGCACCCGGTCTTCGCCTCCCGGATGAAGAAGCGGCTGCGCAAGGGCGCCAAGCTGATCGTGATCGATCCGCGTCGCACCGAAATGGTGAAATCGGCGCATATCAAGGCCGACTACCACCTGCCGCTGAAGCCCGGCACCAACGTCGCCGTCATCACGTCACTCGCACATGTGATCGTCACTGAAGGGCTGTTCAACGAGGCCTTCATCCGCGAGCGCTGCGACTGGGACGAATTCCAGGACTATATCGAATTCGTCGCGAACCCGCGCCACAGCCCCGAAGAAGTCGGTGCGCTGGCCGGCGTCGACCCCGACGCGATCCGCAACGCGGCGCGGCTCTACGCGACCGGCGGCAATGGCGCGATCTATTACGGTCTCGGCGTCACCGAGCACAGCCAGGGCTCGACCGCCGTCATCGCCATCGCCAACCTCGCCATGCTGACCGGCAATATCGGCCGGCCGGGCGTCGGCGTGAACCCGCTGCGCGGCCAGAACAACGTGCAGGGCTCGTGCGACATGGGCTCCTTCCCGCACGAACTGCCGGGCTACCGCCACATCTCCGGCGAAGCCACCCGCGAGATCTACGAGAGCCTGTGGGGTGTCAAGCTCGACGACGAACCCGGCCTGCGCATCCCGAACATGCTGGACTCCGCCGTCGAGGGCACGTTCAAGGGCCTCTACATCCAGGGTGAGGACATCCTGCAGTCCGATCCCGACACCAAGCATGTGTCGGCCGGCCTCGCCGCCATGGAATGCGTCGTCGTGCACGACCTCTTCCTCAACGAGACGGCCAACTACGCGCATGTCTTCCTGCCCGGTTCGACCTTCCTCGAGAAGGACGGCACCTTCACCAATGCCGAGCGGCGCATCAACCGCGTGCGCAAGGTGATGGAACCGAAATGCACCTATGCCGACTGGGAAACGACGCAGAAGATGGCGCAGGCCATGGGCCTCGACTGGAACTACACGCATCCGTCGGAGATCATGGACGAGATCGCCAAGACGACGCCCTCCTTCGCCAGCGTTTCCTTCGACCTCATCGACAAGCTCGGCTCGGTGCAGTGGCCCTGCAACGAGAAGGCGCCCGAGGGCACGCCGATCATGCATATCGGCAGCTTCGTGCGCGGCAAGGGCAAGTTCATCCGCACCGAATATGTGGCGACGGACGAGAAGACCGGTCCGCGCTTCCCGCTGCTGCTCACCACCGGCCGCATCCTCAGCCAGTACAATGTCGGCGCACAGACGAGGCGCACGCCCAACGTCATGTGGCACGACGAGGACCGGCTGGAGATCCACCCGCACGACGCCGAGAACCGCGGTATCCGTGATGGCGATTGGGTGCGGCTGGCATCGCGCGCCGGCGAGACGACGCTGCGCGCGCTGATCACCGATCGCGTGGCGACCGGTGTCGTGTACACGACCTTCCATCACCCGGACACGCAGGCGAACGTGATCACCACTGACTATTCGGACTGGGCGACCAACTCCCCCGAATACATGGTGACGGCCGTTCAGGTTTCGCCGTCCAACGGGCCGAGCGAATGGCAGCGCGAATATGAGGAACTGTCGCGCCGCAGCCGGCGGATAGAGGGACACATGGAGGCGGCGGAGTAGCTAGTGGTGCGTCTGCGTCCTCCCCTCACCCAGGCAACCCGCCTCGCACGTCGCGGGGCAGGCACCACGTCGGCCAACCGCATGGTGCGGGTGGTGACGCCGGTGGCGCTTTCCTATGCCGGCACCACGCATGCCGTGATGATGGCCTCGCCCGCCGACTTCGAGGATTTCGCGCTCGGCTTCTCGCTGACCGAGGGCATCATAGACGAACCGGAAGAGATCGAGGCGATCGAGGTCGAGGATCATGGAGCCGGCGTCGACATCCAGATCAGCCTGAAGGACAAAGCGAACACGCGCTTCCAGGCGCGCAGGCGCAGGCTCGCCGGACCGGTCGGCTGCGGCCTTTGCGGCATCGAGTCGATCGAGGAAGCGATGCGGTCGGTCGACAATGTCGAGCGCGCGGCGATCACGCTGTCGGCCGCCGACATCGTCCAGTCGGTGAAGCTGCTCTCCAAGGTGCAGCCGCTGCACTCCGAGGCAGGTGCCGTGCATGCCGCGGGCTTCTATGTGCCGGGCAAAGGCATCGTGCAGGCGCGCGAGGATGTCGGGCGGCATAACGCGCTCTACAAGCTGGCCGGCGCGCTGAGCAGAAAAGGCATCGACGGCTCCAGTGGCGCGGTCGTGGTGGCGTCACGCGTCTCGGTCGAGATGGTGCAAAAGACGGCGGCGATCGGGGCCTCCTTCATCATCGCCGTGTCGGCGCCGACCGCGCTGGCGATACGCACGGCAGAGGAAGCCGCCATGACGCTGGTCGCGCTGGTGCGCGGCGAGGATTTCGACGTGTTCACCCATCCCGAACGCGTGACCGACGGAGCAACACGCCATGTCGCATGACGGAGACGTCGCCCATTCCAGCCACGCCAAGATCGTGCGCATGGCCAACCAGATCGGCACCTTCTTCGAATCGAAGGAGGACCGGACGGAGGGCGTGCACGGTGTGGCAGAGCACATCAACAAGTTCTGGGAGCCGCGCATGCGGCGCCATTTCTTCGAGATCTTCGACGCCGGCGGCGAAGGGCTGAAGCCGATCGTATTGGAAGCCGCCCCCCAGGTCAGGCGGCCGAGCCAACATGCGACCGCGGAACAGGCGGCCGAGGCAGAAGCCGTCGCCAGCGGGTGACAGCTCCCTTCTCCTTCCGGAGCCATCGCATCTGAGGGAGCAAGAGGAAGAGGGCGGTAAATCTGCTCCGATTGCCCTGCTTCCTCCCAACGGGAACGCCCCCGCCGGCTTACGGCTTGAGCGCCGCCGTGCCGTCGACGGCTGTCGGATAGGGCAGGTCCGAGACCAGTATCGAAGCCGGCTTGTCCTGCGCGAAGATCGTGTCGAGATCGAGCGTCAGGTAGGTCGTTCGATGCGCGTAGTCGGCGATGAGCAGCTTGTTGTTGGTCAGGTCCTTGATCGCCACCCACTGCGTGTAGTCGGAGAAGACCTGGTCGCCTTCCTTGGCTTGCGCGATGCCGAGCGGGATGTCGACATTGTTCAGGATGTGGCCGATCGCCTGGACCGCCTCGCCGGCGGTGGCCGGCTGCTCGATATAGTGGCGCAGGAAGGCGGCGCGGATGAAACGTCCCGGCGGGGTGTAGTCGGCCGACAGGCCGATCATCCCGCCGCCCTGGCCGATGGCGGTGACGTTGGCGGTCCCGATGGTCCGGCTGGTAACGCCCACCGTCGTGAGGTTGAGGAAGTTGCGGGCGTTCATCAGGTGCCATTCGTAGGGCGGCGAATTGGTCAGCACATGCGCAACATTGTCATGGATCTGTAGCCGGCCGCGGACATATTCGACGACCATGCCGTCGCCTGAACGATCATTGAAGACGAAGTGGATGGTCGGCGGTGTCGGGCCTGAGGGCAGCGACGAATCCGACCAGACCTTGATGCCAGGCAGGGCGGCGCGCAGGTCGGCCACCGTCGCATGGTTGCCGAGCGCCCATGATCCGAAGGCGAGGATCGAGACGTAGTTCTTGTCGTCCTTGGTGACTGTCTGGTACTCGGTGAATTCGGGCAGGAAGTTGCCGCTCATGCCGAGCCCCTCGGCATTCTGGCCTTCCAACAGCGCCCCGCCGGGAATGATGCCGGCGCTAACGCCGACCACGGGATACTTCGTCGCGACCTTGACCTCCGGCAATCCGAGATCGCTCGGCGCGGTGAGCGTGACTTCCGTCCCCTTCGGCTGGCTGACCAGCGTCCATTTCATGTCGAAGGCCCATTCCATGGTCCTTCCGGCGATCACGGATTTGTCTGCAGCGACGATATCCACCGCGGTGCAAGCGAGCGAAGCGTTGACGGTCGCAACGACCGAAACCGCAACGAGAATAGAGCGCAACATTGCCTGATATTCCTCTCTATGTTCAGCCACGCCAGCTGAAACGGCTTTAGAGGAGAAAGGTAAACGGAATTATGAACTTAGCCGGATCTTCAGCGACCCTTCGCGGCTTTCCTCCAATGCCCTTTGATATGCGCAAAACCCTCGCGGTAAACGGCTTCGGGGCTCTCGGCGAAATCGCGCCAGACCTTGGTTGCGGCGGCGAGATCCTTCAGACCGCGGCCGAAGGCTTCGATGGTCAGCCAGTCGTCATAGCCGCTCTTCCTGATTGCCGCGAAGGTTTCCTTCCACGGGATGTTGCCGCGCCCGGGCACGCCGCGGTCGTTCTCCGAAATGTGGATGTGGCAGACGTTCTTCACATGCCTGGTGTAGGCGGCGATCGGATCGGCCTCCTCGATGTTGGCGTGGAAGGTGTCGTACATCGCCTTGATGTGCGGACGGTCGATCTCGTCGATATGCGCTGAAAGGTCGGCCATTGTGTTCAGGAGATAGCATTCGAAGCGGTTGAGAGCTTCGAGGCCGATCGTAACATCGCGCTTGCCCGCATGGTCGCCGATGGCGCGCTGCGAGGCGACAGAGCGCTTCTTCTCCTGGGCCGTCGGGCCGACGCCGGTGAAGGCGCCAAGCGTGGAGTGCATGGGCCCTGAAAGCCTGACAGCGCCAAGTGCTGCCGCGCAGTCTATCGCCCATTTCATGTAGGCGATGCCCTTCTTGCGGGTGGCTGCGTCGGCCGAGATCAGGTTCATCGAGGGATCGCCCATGGCGGTGACGGCGGTGCGCTCCAAGCCGATCCTGTCGAGCATGTCGCCGAGACGCCTGTAGCTGTCGGGCGTGCCCTCGAAGATCGGGATCTCGACGCCGTCATAGCCGGTCGCCATGATGTCCCTGAGCAAAGTCTCGTGTTTTCCCGTGACGTTGGTCGTCCACAGGAACATGCAGAATCCGATTTTCATCTATCCTCCCCGATAGCCGGTTGCCGGCTTTGCGCGGCAATCTAGCCGGGAAAATCTGGTAGGACCAGATGGTGTTCAACGAAATCTGTTCCGTTTGCACGTCAGGCGCTTGACGATTTTCCAATTCGTAACTATTAAAGTTACATGAAACGAAACGGCAAACTTTCTGCTTCCCTCCATGCGCTCGTGCACATGGCGCAGGTTCCCGAGCGCGCCATGACCTCGGAGGAGATCGCCTCTTGGCTGCATACCAACCCGGTCGTCGTGCGCCGCATGGTGGCTGGCCTCAGGGAGGCCGGCATCCTGTCGTCGACGCGCGGACATGGCGGCGGTTGGACGCTGGCGCGGCCGGCGGAAACAATCACGCTGGCTGAAGTGACGGCCGCGCTGGACGAACGGCTGATCCCGTTCAGCACCGAGCCGGAGAACCCGCGCTGCCTGGTCGAGCGCGCCGTCAACGAGGCGCTCGACGGGGTTCGCGACGAGATCGAGCAACTGCTTTCACAGCGCCTCGCCCAGGTCACGCTGGCGGATCTCGCCGCCAAATGCGGCCCCGGCGTCGCAGCACATCATCTGGAGAATCGACATGCACACTGACGTCGCCATCATCGGCGGAAGCTTCGCCGGCCTGTCGGCCGCGCTGCAGCTCGCGCGCGCCCGGCGTAATGTGACGGTGATCGACGCCGGCGAGCCGCGCAACCGTTTTGCAGCTGCGTCGCACGGGTTCCTGACGCAAGACGGCGCGAAGCCCGCCGAGATTCTTGCCGAGGCACGGCGGCAGCTCGCGGCCTACCCCACGGTGAGGATGGTCGAGGGTCGCGCGGAAAAGGTATTCGGCATCACCGACGCTTTCTCCATAACCCTGCAGGAAGGCGAAGAACTCTCCGCTCGCCGGATCGTGCTGGCACACGGCGTCAGCGACTCCTTGCCCGACATCCCCGGCCTTGCCGCCGAATGGGGCAAGCGCGTGGCGCATTGCCCCTATTGCCACGGCTACGAGTTCGGCGGCGGTCCGCTCGGCGTGCTCGCCGCCAATGGCGAGGTCGCGCTCCACCATGCGATGCTCGTGCGCGAATGGGGACCTGTCACGCTCTTCCTCAACGGCGTCGTCGAGCCGGACCCGGCCATGTTGCAGCAATTCGAAGCGCGTGGCGTCGCGGTCGAGCGCAGGCCGGTCACGGCAGTCGTCTCGGGCGCAGAAGGCCTGTCCGTCCAACTGGCCGATGGAAATGCCGTCGACATTGTCGGACTGTTCACCCAACCGCGCTCGCTTCCATCCACCGATATCGGCGAGCAGCTGGGCTGCTTGCATGTGGAATCGCCGTTCGGCCCGATCCTCAAGGTCGATGAAACGAAGCAGACCACGGTATCAGGCGTATTCGCCGCCGGCGATATCGCCCGTCCGGCACCGAACGTGCCGTTCGCGGTCGCAGACGGAGCCATGGCGGGCGTCGCCGCCCACCGTTCGCACGTCTTCGCCTAGCGCTGGTTCGCCCCCAGAAGCA
>JAEYXI010000088.1 GCA_023428515.1 Pseudomonadota bacterium
CTGAAGGACAAGCCGGTCAGCCGCGTCGTCGTCAACGCCATCACCAAACAGTCCGTGCTCGACGCCATGGCCAATCCGCGTGAGATCGACGCTTCCCTCGTCGACGCCTATCTGGCGCGCCGCGCACTCGACTATCTCGTCGGCTTCACCCTCTCGCCGGTTCTCTGGCGCAAGCTGCCGGGCTCGCGTTCGGCCGGCCGCGTCCAGTCGGTCGCGCTGCGTCTCGTCTCCGACCGCGAAGTCGAGATCGAGAAGTTCATCCGCGAGGACTATTGGCAGATCGCAGCCACCCTCGGCACGCCGCGCGCCGACATCTTCGAAGCCCGTCTCACCGGCTTCGAAGGCAAGCGGCTGCAGAAGCTCGACATCTCCAGCCAAGTCATGGCCGACGACATCCGCGCCATGCTCGAAGGCGCGTCCTTCAAGGCGCTGTCGGTCGAGGCCAAGCCGACCAAGCGCAATCCAGGTCCACCCTTCACCACCTCGACGCTGCAGCAGGCGGCGTCCTCGCGTCTCGGCTTCTCGGCGACGCGCACCATGCAGATCGCGCAGCGCCTCTACGAAGGCATCGACATCGGCGGCGAGACGGCCGGCCTCATCACCTATATGCGAACCGACGGCGTGCAGATGGCGCCGGAGGCGATCGATGCTGCCCGCGCTGCGATCGGCAAGGAATTCGGCGACAAGTATCTGCCGGAGAAGCCGCGCTTCTATTCGACCAAGGCCAAGAACGCACAGGAAGCACACGAGGCGATCCGTCCGACCGACTTCTTCCGTACGCCGGCTTCGGTTCGCCAGTATCTCGATGCCGACCAGCTCAAACTCTACGACCTGATCTGGAAGCGCGCCATCTCCAGCCAAATGAACCCGGCCGAGATCGAGCGCACCACCGCCGAGATCGAGGCGGTCAACGGCTCGCGCACCGCAAACCTTCGCGCCGTCGGCTCGGTGATCCGCTTCGACGGCTTCATCGCCGCCTACACCGACCAGAAGGAAGACGACGCCGAGGATGAGGAAAACCGGCGCCTGCCGGAGATCATCGCCGGCGAAGCGCTGAAGCGCGAGAAGATCTACGTTAGCAAGCACTCGACCGAGCCGCCGCCGCGCTACACCGAAGCGACGATGATCAAGAAGATGGAAGAGCTCGGCATCGGCCGGCCCTCCACCTACACCGCAATCCTGAAGACGCTCGAAGACCGCGAATACGTCACCGTCGACAAGCGCCGGCTGATCCCGCAGGCCAAGGGCCGCCTGCTGTCGGCTTTCCTCGAGAGCTTCTTCGAGAAATATGTCGAGTACGACTTCACGGCCTCGTTGGAGGAGAAGCTCGACGAGATTTCCGACGGCAAGCTCGCCTACAAGGAAGTGTTGCGCGACTTCTGGCGCGACTTTTCCGCCGCGATCGACGAGATCAAGGATCTCAGGATCTCCGAAGTGCTCGACGCGCTGAACGAGGATCTCGCGCCGCTGCTCTTCCCGGCGCGCGCCGACGGCTCGAACCCGCGCACCTGCCCGAAATGCGGCACCGGCACGCTGTCGTTGAGGCTGGGAAAAAGCGGCGGCTTCATCGGCTGCTCCCACTATCCGGAGTGCAACTACACGCGCCAGTTCGGCGCCGAGGGCGCTGAGAACGGAGAAGCCGAAGGGCCGAAGGATCTCGGCAAGGACCCCTATACCGGCGAGGAGATCACGCTCAGGACCGGCCGTTTCGGCCCCTACGTCCAGCGCGGCGACGGCAAGGAAGCGAAACGCTCCAGCCTGCCGAAGGGCTGGGCGCCCGACAGCATCGACCACGAGAAGGCGCTGGCGCTGCTGTCGCTGCCGCGCGATGTCGGCCAGCATCCGGAGACCGGCAAGATGATCTCCGCCGGCCTCGGCCGCTACGGGCCGTTCGTGCTGCATGACGGCACTTACGCCAACCTCGAGTCGATCGAGGACGTCTTCTCCATCGGCCTCAACCGTGCGGTAACAGTGATCGCGGAAAAGGTATCGAAGGGTCGAGGTGCGAGGAACGGTGGAACCCCGGCGGCGCTCAAGGAGTTGGGCGAGCATCCGGACGGCGGCAAGGTCACCGTCCGAGACGGTCGTTACGGCCCCTATGTGAACCACGAGAAGGTCAACGCGACCTTGCCCAAGGGCAAGGATCCGATGTCGGTGACGCTTGAGGAGGCCCTTGTCCTGATTGCCGAGCGCGCGGCCAAGGGCGGCGGCGGACGGCGTCCCGCCAGGAAGGCGGCTGCCAAAAGCGGCACGGCAAAGAAGCCGGCGGCGAAGAAGAGCGCGGCCAGAAAGAAGGCATAGTTGGCAAGGCGAATTCCGGGTTCAGGCTCCAGCCGTTCCGGCAAATCCGCGGGCAAGTCTGCCGCGGCGAAAGGCGACTTCCGGCCGACGAAGGAAGATATACTCAAATACATCGCCGAGAACCCGGACCGTTCGGGCAAGCGCGAGATCGCCAAGGCCTTCTCGCTGAAGGGCGAGGACCGCGTCTGGCTGAAGGATATGCTGCGCGACCTGCAGGACGAAGGCCTCCTCAACAAGGAGCGCAAGCGTCTCACCCGTGCCGGCAGCCTGCCGCATGTCAGCGTACTGGAAGTCTATTCCCGCGATGCCGACGGCGGGTTGCTCGCGCGTCCCAGCGAATGGAACGAGCGCTTTGGCGAGCCGCCGGTCGTCTCGCTGCGCCCTTCGCGCAGCGGCCCAGCGCCTGGCATAGGCGACCGCGTCTTGGCAAAAACCTTCCCATCGGAAGAGGCTGAAGGCCCAGCCTATACC
>JAEYXI010000104.1 GCA_023428515.1 Pseudomonadota bacterium
CGCCTCGATCTGCCACTGCCGCATGTGCCAGAAGGCCTCCGGCAATTTTTATCTGCCACTGGTCTCGGTACGGCAGGCAAAGCTCACCTGGACGCGTGGTGAGCCGAGAAGATTCCGTTCGTCGAACCACGCTTGCCGCGGCTTCTGTGCCGAATGCGGCACGCCGCTGACCTATGAGGCGCCTGATGGCGTGGCGCTGGCCATCGGCGCCTTCGACGATCCGAGCGGCATTCCGCCCACAATCCAGTGGGGCACGGAAGCCAAGCTGCCCTACGTGGACGAGATCCCGGCCCTGCCGGGCGAGGATACGATGGCCGACATTGCCGACGCGCCGTTCCTGGCCGACCTCGTTTCCTACCAACATCCCGACCACGACACCGAAGAATGGCCGCCGGCCGACGAGACAGTGAAAAAGCCATGAGCGAGTTGAGAAGTTTCTATCCCGAGATCGAGCCGTTCGACAGCGGCATGCTGGATGTCGGCGACGGCCACACGATCTATTGGGAGCGCGCCGGCACCAAGGGCGCGAAGCCGGCGGTCTTTCTGCATGGCGGGCCGGGCGGCACGATCTCGCCGAAGCATCGCCGGCTGTTCGATCCGAAGCTTTACGACATCGTCCTGTTCGACCAGCGCGGCTGCGGGAAGTCGACCCCCAATGCCAGCCTGGAGGCGAACACGACGTGGCATCTAGTCGCCGACATCGAGCGTCTGAGGGAGATGTGCGGCTTCGACAAGTGGCAGGTGTTCGGCGGCTCGTGGGGGTCGACCCTGGCGCTCGCCTATGCCGAGGCGCATCCAAACCGCGTCAGCGAACTCATCGTGCGCGGCATCTACACGCTGACCAAGGGTGAGCTCGACTGGTACTATCAGTTTGGCGTGTCGCAGATGTTCCCCGACAAGTGGGAGCGTTTCCTGGCGCCGATCCCCGAAGCCGAGCGCGGCGACCTGATGGCGGCCTATCGCAAAAGGCTGGTCGGCACCGACCGCCAGGCGCAGGTGGAGGCGGCGCGCGCCTGGAGCATCTGGGAAGGCGAGACGATCACGCTCCTGCCCGACCCCGAGACCTCGGGCAAGTTCGGCGAGGATGACTACGCCGTCGCCTTCGCGCGGATCGAGAACCACTTCTTCGTCCATGCCGGCTGGTTCGAGGAGGGGCAGTTGCTGCGCGACGCGCACAAGCTCAAGGGTATTCCCGGCGTCATCGTGCACGGTCGCTACGACATGCCGTGCCCGGCGCACTACGCCTGGGCGCTGCACAAGGCCTGGCCGGATGCGGATTTCCATCTGATCGAGGGGGCGGGGCACGCCTTCTCGGAGCCCGGGATATTGGATCAACTGATCCGCGCGACGGACAGGTTTGCGGGGAAGAAATGAAACGCGAACGCCTCTACCTCTTCGACACGACACTGCGCGACGGCCAGCAGACGCCGGGCATCGATTTCTCGGTCGAGGACAAGATTGCGATCGCCAAGATGCTCGACGAGTTCGGGCTCGACTATGTCGAGGGTGGCTATCCCGGCGCGAACCCGACCGATACGGCGTTCTTCGCCGAGAAACGGACGACTGCCGCGAAATTCGTCGCCTTCGGCATGACCAAGCGCGCCGGCGTCTCGGCCTCGAATGATCCGGGGCTGGCCACGCTGGTGCAGGCGAAGTCGGACGCGATCTGTTTCGTGGCGAAGAGCTGGGATTATCACGTGCGCGTCGCGCTCGGCTGCACGAATGAGGAAAATCTTGAAGCCATCCGCGCTTCCGTCGAGGCGGCGCGCGCGGCCGGCAAGGAGGCGATGGTCGACTGCGAGCATTTCTTCGACGGCTACAAGGCCAATCCCGACTACGCGCTCTCCTGCGCCAAGACGGCATACGAGGCCGGTGCGCGCTGGGTGGTGCTGTGCGACACCAATGGCGGCACGCAACCTTCGGAAGTACGCGCCATCGTCGAGGCGGTGATCGCGTCCGGCATTCCGGGTGAGGGGCTCGGCATCCATGCGCATGACGACACGGGCCAGGCAGTCGCCAATTCGCTGGCGGCAGTGCAGGCCGGCGTGCGCCAGATCCAGGGCACGCTGAACGGCATAGGCGAGCGCTGCGGCAACGCCAACCTCGTGTCGATCATCCCGACGCTGGTGCTGAAGCCGGCTTTCGCCGAAAAGTTCGAGACCGGCGTAACGCAGGAAGCGCTCGCCGGCATATCGCGGCTGTCGCGCAATTTCGACGAGTTGCTCAACCGCGCACCTGAAACGCAGGCGCCCTATGTCGGCCAGTCAGCCTTCGCCACCAAGGCAGGCATCCACGCTTCGGCGTTGCTGAAGGAGCCAACGACCTACGAGCATGTGCCGCCGGAGACGGTCGGCAACCGGCGCCGCGTCATGGTGTCGGACCAGGGCGGGAAGGCGAACTTCATCTCCGAATTGAAGCGGCGCGGCATCGAAGTGCCGGTCGACGGGCAGAAGCTCGATACGCTGATCTCGATCGTCAAGGAGCGCGAGGCGCAGGGCTACGCCTATGAGG
>JAEYXI010000160.1 GCA_023428515.1 Pseudomonadota bacterium
ATTGAACGATGCCCTCGCCAGCCCTGACCACGCGCGATCGGCTGAACGCCTTTCTCGACCATCCGGAAGTCCCGGTCGCAAGCGCTGAGACGGGACCGCTTTCCGGACTCACGCTCGGCGTGAAGGACATCTTCGACGTCCAGGGCTATGTCACCGGCTGCGGCAATCCGGACAAATTCGACGAGGGCGTCTCGGCAACGACGACTGCTCCGGCAGTACAGAAACTCCTCGACGCCGGCGCACGCTTCGTGGGCAAGACGCAGACGGAAGAACTCGCCTTCTCGATGATCGGCGAGAACGTGCATTTCGCGCATCCGGTCAATCCGGCAGCGCCTGATCGCGTGACCGGCGGTTCGTCGTCGGGTTCGGCCGCTGCGGTGGCGGGCGGACTGGTGGATATCGGCACCGGCTCCGACACAGGCGGCTCGGTGCGTGTGCCGGCGAGCTTCTGCGGGTTGATAGGCTTGAGGACCACGCACGGGCTGATTTCGCTCGACGGGACCATGCCGCTGGCGCCGTCCTTCGACACGTTCGGCTGGTTCGCCAAGGACGCGGAGGTTTATGAGCGGGTAGGGGAGGTGATGCTCGGAAAAGCCAGCGCTGCCGAGATCAAGCCCCGCCTGATCTCGCTGCCCGCGCTCGATGAACTGGTGTCGGGTCCGGCCGAAGCGAAGGCCTATGGGCGCATGAAGAACGCGGTGGCGAATGCGCTGGGTCTCGTGCACGCTGCGAAGCAGCCGCCCTTCTCCATCGATGAGCTCTACTGGGCGATGCGCAAGCTGCAGGCATACGAAGCCTGGGCCGCGCATGGCGAATGGGTTTCGGTGAGAGGCAGACGGATCGGGCAGGCGATCTACGACCGTTTCGACTTCGGCAGGACGGTGAGCGCGGCCGAGGTGGCTGAGGAGACGAAAAGGCGCGACGCGTTTCGTGCGGCATTCGGTGACCTGCTCGGCGAGGACGGCATCCTTGTGCTGCCGACCGTGCCCTGCGCCGCGCCGCTTGCCGCAAGCTCGGCCGCGGAGAAGGGCGCTTTCCGCGAGCGAGCGATCAGGATGCTTTGCTGGTCGGGGCTGTCGGGCTTTCCGCAGATCAGCCTGCCGCTTGGCACGGTCGATGGCGCGCCGTTCGGCATCTCCCTGCTTGGCCCCGCTGGGAGCGACCTGGAGCTGATCCGGCTGGGTCGTAAAGTGCTGGACGCGGCAGGAAAGGCTTGAGCGCATGGACACGCTGACGCGCATGCGCGCCTTCATCGACGTGGTCGAGGCGGAAGGGTTTTCCGCGGCTGCGCGCAAGATCGGCCGCTCCAAGGCGCTTCTGTCGAAATATGTGCGTGAGCTGGAGGACGAACTCGGCGCGCTGCTCCTCAACCGCACGACAAGGCAGTTCTCGCTGACCGAGGCCGGCCACACCTACTACAAGCGCGCCTCGGAGATCGTGCGCGAGGTGGACAGCCTGGCCGACGCGGTGCGCGAATCGTCCGGCGACGTGCGCGGCCGGATCAAATTGTCGGCGCCGCGCACCTTCGCCGATGCGCCGATCGGCCAGGCGCTGATCGACTTCGCGGTGGCGCATCCCGAGATCGTGCTGGAAATCCAGCTCGACGACCGTTTCGTGGATCTGGTGGAGGAGGGATTCGACCTGGCGATCCGCATCACCAGGCTGGAGAGCTCGTCGCTGATTGCGAGAAGGCTGTCGCCCTTCACGATCAGGCTCTGCGCCTCGCCGGAGGTGATCGAGAAGTATGGCGCGCCAGCGCGGCCGCAGGACCTGGCGAACAAGCCCTGCGTGATCGACACCAACGGCCGTTGGCTCTCCAACTGGCCGTTCGTCGGCGACAACGGCCAGACCTTCACCGTGTCGGTGACCGGCCGCATCGAGGTGAACAGCCCCATGGCGGCGCGCGCTGCCGCCGTTTCCGGCCTTGGCTGGGCGGTGCTGCCCGACTTCATCGCGGAGCCTGATATCGCGGCCGGCAGGCTGGTGCCGATGCTTGACGAGACCTTGCCTAAGGGCGGCGGCATTTTCGCCGTCTATCCGCACCGGCGCTATCTGCCGGCCAAGGTGCGCGTCTTCGTCGACTTCCTGGTGCAGTGGTTCAGGAAGGCCGGCGAGGGGTAAGCGGGCAAAAGGTCGCGGATCGTGAACGGTGCGGTCCCATTTTCGCCCGCTTTGTGATAAGGTTACATCTCTTCCGGCAAAGTGGACGATTCAGGGAACGATGCGGATCGCGACAACGGCCTTTGGACTTGCCGCACTTCTCGCCTCGACGGTTCCGGCGAGCGTGCATCCGCATGTCTTCGCCGAGGCGCGGCTCGACGTGGTGGTCAATCCCGACCAGACCGTGAAGTCGCTGAGGCACCTGTGGCGCTTCGACGACCTGTTCTCCTCGACGGTTCTGGTCGAGTTCGACAAGAACGGCGACCTCAAGCTCGATGACGCCGAACTGCAGGAGGTCTCGCAGACCGTCTATGCGTCGCTGGCCGACTACAACTATTTCCAGCTTGTCTCGGTAGACGGCAAGGACGTGGCGATGAAGCCGCCGGCCGCCTTGATGGCCAATTACGAGAACGACCAGCTCATCATCCTCTTCGAATCAGAGCCGAAAGAACCGCTGGCACTGAAGGGCAAGGTGGATTTCGGCGTCTACGATCCGACCTTCTACACGGCGATCGATTTCATCGAGGACGAGAACATGGCGGTGAAAGACCTGCCCGCGATCTGCACGCGCGCGGTGATCCGGCCTGATCCCGACGAGGCGATCGCGCAGAACCAGGCATCGCTGACCGACGCGTTCTTCAACGATCCGGCGGGAACCGACCTCAGCAAGATATTCGCGACCAAGCTGGAATTGACCTGCACCGGCTGAAGGCAGGCGAGGGGAGACGGTTTTGAAAAAGACAACGGCCCGTATCGTCTTCGGCGTGATCGTGCTGACCTACGCAGTCACGCATTTCATGGGGCACGCGCATGCGCAGAGCTCGCTCGGCATAGGCACCAACGAGGCAATCGTGCCGTCCACCGGCCTGTTCGGCGGCTGGCTCGCCTGGATCAATGTGCAGCAGCAGGATTTCTATCGCGCGCTGACCGGCGCGCTCAAGGGCATGCGCGAGGACGGCAGCAGGCTCTGGGTACTGATCGGCCTCTCCTTCGCCTACGGCGTTTTCCATGCGGCGGGACCCGGTCACGGCAAGGCGGTGATCTCGTCCTACATGCTCGCCAACGAAGTGGCGCTGAGGCGCGGCATCATGCTCTCCTTCGTGTCGGCCTTCCTGCAGGGGTTGACCGCGATCCTCTTGATGGCGCTGGTGTTCCTGGTGCTGCGCGGCACGTCGGTGTCGATGACCGATGCAACGTGGTTCCTCGAAGTGATGAGCTACGTGCTGATCACGCTGTTCGGCGCCTGGTTGCTCTGGCAGAAGGCGGGGCCGCGACTGCTGTCGCTACTCGGCGCCGGCCCGGCCTACAGCCTGTCTGCCGCGCATGCCCACTCGCACGGGCACAGCCATTCACATAGTCACGCGGCACATGCGCATAGCCACGCGGAAGCGCATGCGCATCACGGCCATGACGATCACGGGCATGGGCACGATCATCATGCGCATGCGCACAGCCACTCCCATGCGGATGTCCATGGGCCGGGCGAGGTTTGCGAGACCTGCGGCCATAGCCACGCGCCGGATCCGGCGATGCTGTCGGGCGATCGCTTCAACTGGAAGACGGCTTGGTCGGCGGTTGCTGCGGTCGGCTTGCGGCCCTGCTCGGGCGCGCTGATCGTGCTCACCTTCGCCTTCCTCAACGGCCTGTGGGTCGGCGGCGTGCTGTCGGTGTTCGCGATGGCGGTCGGCACGGCAATCACCGTCTCGGTTCTCGCCACGCTCGCGGTCACCGCCAAGAACTGGGCCGTGGCCTTCGCCGGCGACGGACGCATGGGCAACCGCGTGCACGCGACGATCGAGATCGCCGGCGCCGCGATGGTGTTCCTGCTCGGACTGCTGTTGCTGACCGCTAGCCTAGCGGGGTAGCGGTCAGCCGCTGCGCTTCCGCTGGCTCCTGCCCCGCAGCCAGAAGACCAGGAAGAAGGCGGCGACGAAGAGCACCGCGACGACGCCCGCTGCTATGGGCGAGATATTGCCGACCGCCAGCATGATGGTCGGCAGGTAGAAGGCGCCGAGGCCGAAGACGGCGAGCAGTATGGCGGCGGCGATCGCCGAATTGCGGTTCTCTGGAGTCATGCCGACATCCTAGCCGAAACGCCGCCTACTATCGACACGGTATCCGTGCAGCACGGTGACGCGGCCCGACGGGACCAGGCCCATCACAGCGCGAAGCCGCCGTCGACATTCATCACCGTGCCGGTGGTGAAGGCGGCTTCGTCCGAGGCGAGGTAGACGACGATCGGCGCGATCTCGGCGGCGTCGGCGACGCGACCCATCGGCTGGCGCTGCACGAACATCTCCAGCGCCTTTTCCTTGCTGCCCCATTCCTTACCGAGCGTTTCGACTCGATCTTCCCAGGAGGGCGACTTGAACGTGCCGGGGGCCACTGCATTGCAGCGCACGCCTTCGCGGATGAAATCGGCGGCTATCGCCTTGGTCAGGCCGATGACGGCAGCCTTGCTGGCGCCATAGGCGTAGCGGTTGGGGATGCCGCGCACGGAGGACGCGCCCGACGCGATGTTGACGATGGAGCTCGTCTTGCCGCTTTCCTTTGCTCGCTCCAGCATGCCGGGCAGGAAGGCTCTTATCGTGCGGTGCATGGATTTTGCGTTGAGGTCGAAGGAGAAATCCCAGTCCTTCTCGCTGGTGCTGAGCACCGTGCCGTGGTGGACGTAGCCGGCGACATTGACCAGGATGTCGACCGGCCCGACTTTGGCGGCATAAGCGTCGACGGCTTTGGTGGACAGCACGTCGAGCTTCGCCTTCTTCGCGCGCGCCAGGCCTTCCAGCTTGTCGCGCGATACGTCGGACGCGTAGACGGTCGCACCCTCGGCGACGAATGCCTCGGCGATCGCACGGCCGATACCCTGTCCCGC
>JAEYXI010000236.1 GCA_023428515.1 Pseudomonadota bacterium
GCCTGGTGCAGCTCGCCATCGTGTGGATCGCGGTCCGCCATGCCGGCGTCAGGATCGGCTTCCGCCGGCCGCGCCTCACTCCAAATGTCAGGCGGCTGCTGTGGCTGGCCCTGCCCGCCGCGATCACCGGCGGCATCACCCAGATCAACACGCTGATCGGAACGGCCATTGCGTCGGGCGGCGAAGGCGCCGTCGCCTCGCTCAGCCTCGCCGACCGCGTCTACCAGCTGCCGCTCGGCGTGGTGGGCATCGCGGTCGCCATCGTGCTCCTGCCCGAGCTGGCGCGGGCGCTGAAATCAGGCAATCTCGTCGAGGCGTCCAATCTGCAGAACCGGTCGGTCGAGTTCACGCTATTCCTGACGCTGCCGGCCGCTGCAGCGCTGCTCGTCATGTCCGAGCCGATCGTGCGCGTGCTCTATGAGCGCGGCGCCTTTACATCAGAGGACACGGTGCTGGTGGCCAGGATCCTCGCCATCTTCGGCCTCGGCCTGCCGGCCTTCGTGCTGATCAAGGCTTTCACCCCCGGCTATTTCGCCCGCGAGGACACGAAGACGCCGATGATCTTCGCGGCGATCTCGGTGGCGGTTAACGTGTCGACGGCGCTCTGGCTGTTCCCCTCGATGGGCGCGCCGGGCATCGCGACGGCTTCGGCGGTCGCAGGCTGGGTGAATGCCGCGCTGCTGCTCGGCGTGCTGATCAGGCGCGGCCATTGGGGAAGCGACGCCGGCCTCAACAGGCGCACACCGAGGCTGATCCTCGCCGCCGCCGTGATGGCGGGCGCGATCTGGGCGGCGGTGATGTATCTCGCGCCGCAGCTTTCCTCTGATGCGCCAATCTACACGCAGGCGGTGACGCTGGCCGTCATCGTGACGGGCGCAATGGTCATCTATTTCGCCGCGGCCTTCGGGCTCGGCGGCGCCGACATCGGCATGATCCGCAGGAACATCCGACGCAAGGGTGGCGACAAAGACTCTACGGAACCGTCTCCAGATCTGTGAATCGGAATTCGTCTGCCGTCGACAGCATGGACACGCCAAAATGCCTTGCGCAGGCATAGTGGAAACAGTCGGCGAGGTTGAGCCGGTTCCTGCCCGAACGAAAACGCGCCGCTGCGTCTGTCGTCAGAGCGACGAGCACGTCTGCCGGAGGAAGGTCCACGACCTCGATGGCGCGCTCCTGGAGAAATTCGCTGACCACCGCGGCAGTTACGGCGACCGGTTTGCCGGACTTCTCGGGTCGAGCCATCGCGACGGCTGCCTCCCAGACCGCGATGGGCGACGTGATCCGCCTGTCGGCCGAGGATATCGCCGTCGCGCAACGGTCTGCCTCTGGTTCGTCGCCGACGATGGCGACGATGGCCGCCGCGTCCACGAACATCAGTCGATCTCTCCCGACATTTCATCGTAGACGGATCGCGGCAAAGGCTTGCGCGCATCCTTGCTAAGCACGATCCCGTGCTTTTTGCGCAGCCGCGCCGCGGTTTCCTGTGGCGTTTCCCGTTGCAGGCGTTTTTCCAATGCTTCACGCATGGCGATGACGACGGCTTCCGTGATGCCCACGCCCTCCATTTGCGCAAGCTTGCGTGTCAGGCGATCGGCTTCCTTGCTGGTGATGTTAATCGTCATATCAACAAAACTTCATTATCATATGTAGAGAGGTAATTCTACACGACGGCTGGCGACGATTCAATTCGCCCTTCCCGGTTAACATGGCCGAAGCATTCTGGTGGTAAGGGCAGCGGCCAGGAATGTGGTCGGGGGTAGTGAGACATGCAATCGACGGGGCAATCGACGGGGCGGCTCTATTATGTCGACTGGCTGCGCGTCATCGCTTTCGCGATCCTGATCGCCTACCATTCCTCGGTCGCCTTCTTCCCCGACATGAAATGGCTGATCTCCAGCCCTCAGGGCAGCGAGACGCTGTCGCTGGTCATGATGTATCCACGAGCCTGGCGGCTGGCGCTGCTCTTCTTCGTGTCCGGCATGGGCACATGGTTCGTCTTCCGCTCCTCGACCGGGCTCGGTTTCCTGAAGGAGCGCTCGCTGCGCCTCTTCGTGCCGCTGATCTTCGCCATGTGCGTGATCGTCGTGCCGCAGGTCTGGTACGAGCGCCGTTGGGAAAACGGTTATGACGGCTCGCTGCTCACCTTCTGGCTGACGCGCTACTTCACCGAGGGCAAATATCCGGAGGGCAATTTCACCTGGGCGCATATGTGGTTCGTCGGCTACCTGATCGTCATGTGCTTCGTCTGTTACCCGGTGTTCCGCCTGGTCACCCATCCTGTGGCGAAGCCGGTGATGGACTGGTTCGAGAGGCAGGCGCGCGGCAACGCCGTCTATCTCTTCTTCCTGCTGCCGCTGGTGCTCAACCTTGCGCTCTCGCCCTTCTTTCCGCGCCAGACCAATGCGCTCTACAATGACGGCGCCTGGTTCGCCGCCTGGGCGAGCTGGTTCGGCCTGGGCTTCCTGATCGCGAAACACCATGCGGCCGTGATCGGCGCGATCGTGTCGCGCCGGCATGTCAGCCTAGCCCTGTCGCTGGCCATCGCGGCCTGCCTCTACCTTTTCTCCTGGACCAGCGTTGGCGGCTACTTCATCGGCGACTACGACCAGATGACGCCGCTCTACAAGGTCCTGCTCTTCGCGCTGGCCTGGACGACGATCCTTGCCGCGGTCGGTTATGCGGCGGTGCATCTCGGCAAGGGCAGCCCAGCGCTCACCTGGCTCAACCGGAAGATCTTCCCACTCTATATCGTCCACCAGACCGTGGTGGTGACGGCGTTGTTCTACGTGCTGCCGCTCGGGCTGGGGGTCTGGACGGAATATCTGCTGGTGTTCGCCGCCACCGTGGCGGGCTCGCTTCTCTTCGCCATCCTCGCCGACCTCCTGCCCTCGCCGCTGAAGCCGCTGGTCGGGCTCTCCGACAGGCCGTCGCGATCCGCGTCGACGAAGCCAGCCAGCGCGCGGGCTTAGACTTCACGAGGCTTGATCCGGAACGCCGGCTCGTCCATAAGGCGCGCCGTCCGCAAGGACTCTCGCCGCGCATGTTTCCTTGAAGCATGATCGGACCCGGAAAGTCTGCAACTTTGCCGGAATCATGCTCAGACGGCCGTCCACAAGCCACGGGAGAAAAAATGTCCGGCTTCAAGCAACTCGTCTTCTCCGGCGTCCAGCCGACAGGCAACCTCCACCTCGGCAACTATCTCGGCGCGATCAAGAAGTTCGTGGCGCTGCAGGAGACCAATGACTGCATCTACTGCGTCGTCGACCTGCATTCGCTGACAGCGCAGCTCGTCCACGACGATCTCGCCGGCCAGACCCGCTCGATCACCGCCGCCTTCCTGGCCTCCGGCATCGATCCGAGGAAGCACATCGTGTTCAACCAGAGCCGCGTCATGCAGCATGCCGAGCTCGCCTGGATATTCAACTGCGTGGCGCGCATCGGCTGGATGAACCGCATGACACAGTTCAAGGACAAGGCCGGCAAGGATCGCGAGAACGCCTCGCTCGGACTGCTCGCCTATCCGAGCCTGATGGCGGCCGACATCCTCGTCTACCGCGCCACCCACGTGCCTGTCGGCGACGACCAGAAGCAGCATCTCGAGCTGACGCGCGACATCGCCCAGAAGTTCAACAACGACTTCTCGGCGCGCATCGCCGAGCTCGGCGTCGGCGTCGAGATGAAGGTCGGTGACGAGACGGTGAACGGCTTCTTCCCGATCACCGAGCCGGTCATCGGCGGCCCGGCGGCGCGCATCATGAGCCTGCGCGACGGCTCCAAGAAGATGTCGAAATCCGACCCGTCGGACCTGTCGCGCATCAACCTGACCGACGATGCCGACGCCATCTCGAAGAAGATCAAGAAGGCCAAGACCGATCCCGAGGCCCTGCCGAGCGAAGTTGCCGGCCTGGAAGGGCGGCCCGAGGCGGAAAACCTCGTCGGCATCTATGCCGGCCTCGCCGACATGTCGAAGGAAGCCGTGCTCGCCGAGTTCGGCGGCAGGCAGTTCTCCGAGTTCAAGCCGGCACTTGCCGATCTGGCGGTGGAGAGGCTGGCGCCGGTCGCCGGCGAGATGCGCCGCATCTCGGCCGATCCTGCCTATGTCGATTCGGTGCTGCGCGACGGCGGCGAGCGGGCCGGCGTCAAGGCGGAGGCGACGATGAAGACCGTGCGCGAGATCGTTGGCCTGCTTGGCGACTAGTTTCGACTGTCAGGAGCCGGGACTGGACCACCCGCCTCGGCTTGCCGCCCGCCCGGGCGGGTGGCAGATTGCGCGCAACGACAACAAGGGGCCGACGCGAATCGGCCCCGCATGCCGCGTGAGGGAGTAGCGGATGGTCTCCAAACGTCTGAGCCGCGAGGCCGGGCATCGGCGAAAATTCCTGGCGATCATCGACGAGACGCCGGAATGCGAACGCGCCGTCGCCTATGCGTCGAAGCGCTCGAAGAGCACCGGCGGCGTGCTGGTGCTTCTCTATGTCATCGAGCCCGGCGATTTCCAGCACTGGCTGGGGGTCGAGAAGATCATGCGCGAGGAAGCGATGCAGACCGCCGGCGCGGCGCTCGACGTCTACGCCACCAAGGTGCGCGAACAGATCGGCATCGAGCCGGAACTGGTGATCCGCGAGGGCAAGGCGGTCGAGGAGATCCACAAGCTGATCGAGGAGGACCAGGACATCGCGATCCTGGTGCTCGCCGCCGGCGCCGCCAAGGAAGGGCCGGGGCCGCTGGTAGCCTCGATCGCCGGCAAGGCCGCCGCCTTCCCGATTCCGGTCACGGTAGTGCCGCAGAACCTCTCCGACGAGGATATCGACAGCCTCGCCTGAAACCGGAACTGCTGGTCCAGGCGGAGAAAACCATTTCAGTTGGCCCGGCGAAGCAGTATCGCTTTCGCTTGAATGTGCCTGGAAACAGGCTTATTTAGAATTATTCCAAAGAAGCGGCCGTGTGGGCGGTCACGGAGAATGCCATGTTCATCCAGACCGAGGCAACCCCCAACCCGGCGACGCTGAAGTTCCTGCCCGGCAAGGAAGTGCTTGTCGAAGGCACCGCCGATTTCCGCGACGCCGACAGCGCGGCCGAGGCCTCGCCGCTTGCCGGCAAGCTTTTTGCGGTTCCGGGCGTGACCGGCGTCTTCTTCGGCTACGACTTCGTCACCGTCACCAAGGACGAGGGATCGGAGTGGCAGCATCTGAAGCCCGCAATCCTCGGCGCCATCATGGAGCATTTCATGTCGGGCGCGCCTGTCATGGCGACCGGCGGCCAGGCGAGCGCCGACCGCGCCGACCAGGAAGGCGAGTTCTACGACAAGGCCGACGAGGAGATCGTCGTCACCATCAAGGAACTGCTGGAGACGCGCGTGCGCCCGGCCGTGGCCCAGGATGGCGGCGACATCACCTTCCGCGGCTACGAGAACGGCGTCGTGTTCCTGAACATGAAGGGCGCCTGCGCGGGCTGCCCGTCATCGACGGCGACGCTGAAGCACGGCATCCAGAACCTGCTCCGCCATTTCGTGCCCGAAGTGCAGCAGGTCGAGCAGGTCGCCTGATCAAACCCAATTAACCGGGCTGACTGACCTGGCTACTCCGTCGGGCTGGTCGCGAAGATCCAGACCGGCGTCTTGTACTGGTCGATGAGGCCCTTGGCCTCCTTCGGCCCGTCCGCCTTGATGCCCAGCCATCCCGGGAATGATGCGCTGGTCGGCGCTCCCGGCGGCTTCAGCGCCGCTTCGAGCAGGCTCTTCAGTTCCTGCGCGTCGACCCGGCTCTGCTCGGTGTCGACCTTGACCTTGGCGACGTTGGCGATCGCCGCCTCGAGCTGGCTCTCGATCTTCACATGCGATGCCTGCAGCGCGGCGTATTTCTCCGCCAGGCCCATATACTGGTAGTAGAGGAAGCCGAGCACGATCACCGAGATGCCCACGGCTATCGTGAACACCCTGGCCTGCAGTGACAGCTGATCCCTGACCCCCGAGATGGAATGACCGATCTCGCCACGCGTTTCGAAACGCTCGCTCATATTCATTGTAGACACCCCTTGCCTCTTTCCGGAACGCCGGCCGGCCGCCGACGGCTATGCCGTCGCGACCAAATTCCGACCAACGTACTTCCGAATGCCGCCTTCCCGCTCGCCATGCCGCCTCCTCTAACCCGAACGGGTGCGGCATCGCGTCTGCTACAGGTTTACGGCCTGACGTAAAGTCAGACAACAAAAAACCGGGCCCCCCGACCCGGTTTTCTGTCTCGGACGTCTGTGTTGCCTAGACGGTCCGCGGATATTCCTGTCGCCTATTTGACGATGACTTTGGCTCCAACGCTGGCGCGCTCGTAGAGGTCGATCACGTCCTGGTTCATCATGCGGATGCAGCCCGACGACATCGCCTTGCCGATCGACCACCATTCCGGTGTGCCGTGCAGCCGGTAGCCGGAGTCGCCGCCCTTGTTGTGCAGATACAGGGCGCGTGCGCCGAGCGCGTTCTGCGGTCCGCCCGGCATGCCGCCACGCCACTTCGCCAGTTCCGGCTGGCGCTTGATCATCGCCGGCGGCGGCGTCCAGACCGGCCACTCGCGCTTGGCGCCGACGCGCGCCGTGCCCTTCCACTCGAAACCTTCGCGGCCGACGCCGATGCCGTAACGCACCGCCTTGCCGCCGCCTTCCACGAAATAAAGGTATTTTTCGCCGGTATCGACGATGATCGTGCCGGGCTTTTCCGTCGTCTGGTAGGAGACCGTCTGCCGGCGATATTTGCTGGGAACCTTGGTGATCGGGATGGCCGGCACGCGGTAGCCCGCGTCGGTGCGGGCGTTGTAGGAGGCCATCGAGGTGAAGCCGCTGACGCCGTCGGTCGAGCAACCGGCCAGCGCCGTTGCGAGTGCAAGTCCGCCAGCAACGAACAGTGACTTGATCTGCATGCTTGGTCTCAGTCCCCGATAAGCCTATTGAGGCCCGATTCGAGCCGCATTTTCGCCATTCTTAAGTTGCCCGGGCTTTGTCTGCCAAGGGCAGATTGCCTATATGCGACGTGTGACGCCAAGTAAGCGGCCTGGTATGGCATTTTGGCAACATGGCTCACGAGAATGTGAAGCAAAATCAATGGCCCGTTACAGGCCATTGCCGGAATCGAGGACTTCAGCATGAATGTCGGCGCCGCGGCCCGCCGCTCGGGTCTCCCCGCAAAGACCATCCGGTATTACGAGGACATCGGCCTCATTCGGCCGGCGCGCGCCGAAAACGGCTATCGCGACTATTCCGGCGACGACATCCACCGGCTGGCCTTCCTGCGCCGCGCCCGCGGGCTCGGTTTCTCGATCGAGGACTGCCGGCAGCTGATGGCGCTCTATCGTGACAAGAGCCGCGCCAGCCACGATGTCCGCGAGATCGCCAAGAGCCATGTCGCGGCGATCGAGGAGAAGGTGCGCGAGCTGCAGTCGATGCGCGCGACGCTGCAGACGCTGATCCACGCCTGCCACGGCGACGAGCGGCCCGACTGCCCGATCCTCGACGACATGGCCGGCGAACTCGCCGAGAGCTGAGCTACCGGCTGGCCAGACAGGATTCGCCGCGCCATGATGTCCGCGTGGGTGGTGTGGTCGCGCGACGGAGGCCTTGCATGATATCGGGGGGATGCCTGTGCGGCGCGGTGCGCTATGAAAGCAGCGCGGAGCCGGTCACCGCGCGCCTCTGCTGGTGCCGCGTCTGCCAGTATATCGCGGCCGGCAACGCGGCGGTGAGCGTCTGCTTCCGCACGGACGGAATGACGATTTCAGGCGAGACGCGCGACTATCAAAGCATCGCTGACAGCGGCAACCGTATGCACCGGCGCTTCTGCCCGACCTGCGGCGTCCATCTGTTCAGCGAGGCTGAGTCTCGGCCGCACCTGATCTTCGTGCGCGCCGGCACGCTCGACGATCCGGACGCGATCCGGCCGGCCGCGACGATCTGGACGACGCAGGCACCGGGCTGGGCGTGCATCGACGCCTCGTTGCCCGCCTTCGACGGCCAGCCGCCGCCCGTCGCGTAGCTCAAGCCCTGGGGATTAGCCGGCTACAGGCGCGTGACGTTGTCGACGCCGAGACGGATGCGCTGGCCCTCGGCATAGGCCAAGGCGAAGGACTCGATCACGAATGACGAGACCTGTTCGCCGCCGTTCTCGATGACGCGGACACACCATTCGCCGCCAGCCTCGAACATCTCGATGCCGGGGTCGATCCCGGAGACGGAAATTTCCTGGAGAGCAACCATGTGCTTAGGCCTTGGACTGGGGCGAAAGCATCTGTGGGCTCTTTCAGCCGCCGGCGCCCTGATCAGTGGCCGACGATGAAGTCAGCCTAGCCGCTGTCTCGGGCGGCCGCAGCAACAAATGACATGCAGCAGGATTATTTGCGCGACGGTATGAGGACGCGCTGCGAAACGCCTGCGTCAATGCCTCGAGGCCGCGCCGGGCAGCCTGTTGTCGGGGACGATCAAGGCGCGGAGCAACTCGCTTTCGCCGCGAATGCCGACTTCATAGAGCGCGAGCACGAGCGATGCGATGTGCTCTTCTTCCGGCGTTCCGGACTCGACGCCGACATGTTTGCAATAGGCGGTGACGACGTGCCCCATCGCCGCGACCTGCTGCGGATTGGCTGTCGATCCGAATCTCATTGGTCATTCCTCCCGAATGATCCCGCGCCCGGGAATTAAGCTAGCGTGCCGCCAAAGCCCCGCAATAAACTATGACAGGCGCTGCGGGCGATCACCCTGTCGATACGAAAACCTTCATGCCGTCCGGTATGCGAGGAGCGCCTGCAGGGTTGCCGGAGTCGCCCTTCTAATCAGCTGGCTGTCGCCGGGACGGCCGGGCGCCGGCAGGGACCGATGGCGGCTTCCAGCCCTCGCCTGAGATCGTTCTGGCTTACCGCGCCGAGGTCGAACAGCGAGCTGACGACTTCGGCGACATAGAGGCGCTCGCTCCCGTCGATGATGCCGCAATCGCGGCAGTAGTCATCGACCGTCTGTTTGAGGATGAGCAACTGCTGCGGAGAAGCCGTGAAGGGCATGGCGCTCTCCTTCCCTCTGTTCGGGCGAAAGCGTGATGTACTCTTCCAAGCGCCCGGTTGCCTGCTTCTGCCCGAGCGACGACATGATTCTACTCCCTCTATGTGGCCGCGCTATGGCTCAGGGCGCTGGTCTGTCAAATATACAATCACCGGCCAGAAGGCGATTATATATTTGACAAACCCAACGGGACGAGCGATAACGAATCCAAGGAGTTATCGCTATGTCCGTTCTGTCCCGCCCCTACTTCCATGACGAAGCCGCATCGTTTCAGCATGTGGAGGAAATCCTTTGGCCGGCTGGTCCCGTCTGCCATCATTGCGGTTCGATGGAAAAGCACTACGCCTTGAAGGCAGTCCGCACGAAGCCTTCGAAGAAGAACCCGCATGGTGTCGAGCGCCACGGCCTCTTCAAGTGCTCGGATTGCCGTGGCCAGTTCACCGTTCGCATGGGTACGATCTTTGAGGAAAGCCACCTTCCGCTGCACAAGTGGTTGCAGGCTATCCACCTCATGGCTTCATCGAAGAAGGGTATCAGCGCACACCAGCTTCATCGCGTTTTGGAAGTCACCTACAAGACGGCGTGGTTCCTGGCTCACCGTATCCGCGAAGCAATGCGCTCCGACGACCTGACGCCCCTTGGCGATAACGGCAAGGTTGTCGAGGCTGACGAGACGTACATTGGCCGCTTGCAGGGTACGCAGGTTCGTCGCGGCGGCGGCGCTCACAAGAACACTGTGTTGACGCTGGTCGAGCGTGGCGGTCGCGCCCGTTCCTTCCATATCGACACCGCCCGCGCTGGCCAGATCATGCCTATCGTCCGCAAGAACATCGCCAAGGAAACCGCGATGATGACGGACGAGAGCGGCATCTATCGCCGCCTGGGTGGCGAGTTCGCTTCGCACGAATACGTGAAGCACTCAAAGGACGAGTACGTTCGCGGCAATGTCCACACCAACACCGTTGAAGGCTTCTACTCGATCTTCAAGCGCGGCATGAAGGGTGTCTACCAGCATTGTGCCGAACACCATCTGCACCGCTATCTGGCAGAGTTCGACTTCCGCTACTCGCACCGCATTGCGATGGGCTTCGATGACGGCGTTCGCGCGCTGGTCGCGCTGAAGGGCTTCAAGGGCCGCCGCCTCACGTATCGGCGGGCTGTGTGACGCGAAGCGCCAGCACTATCGCAAGCCGGTGCAGCTAGAACTACCGCTGTGGAAATCGAAGCGCAGGAGAGTCAAAAAGTGACTCGATATCAATGGGTTAGCTAAACCCTTGGATTCGCTTGATTTTTCACGTGAAATTTGCGAGAATGCAATTCGGTGGTGACGCCGGAACGCGGGTTGTGGGTCTCAGTCCCATAGCGCCAGATGATACGCTCGACGGCCTACGAAGTGGGGCTATAAGGTCATCAGGAAAACGCTTCCGGGTCCCACCACTGATCCGGATATCCGTAAGACATAAATATGTCGGCCTGATCCCGGTCGAGTTTCGCCTTTGCCAGCGAGGGCATAAGCTTAACGCCATAGCCTGCGATCTTGCCGTCTGGCGTGTCCGGCGCTCGCCCCATGCGAGGCCGTAGCAGTTTCGCAAAGCGCGGGTCGCATGCGCCAGTGTCGTGCTTGTCACAAGCCTTGAAGAAGGCGCTTGCCACGATGTCGGCCAATTGCAGCCCTTCGCGCTCATAGTGTGGGTAAACGTGCAGCAGGCGCGGATGCATTACCTCCCAACATATCCTTCCCCACGGCAAATAGGGGTTGTGCTTTTTCATGCGCATCCATTCGTAGTAGGCATTCATCTGCGAATACCGCAGGCCGCCACGCGCGCTGTATTCAAGCCGCAGATGCTTGGGCTGGTTGGGCTGCAACGCAGCCTTGTCGCGCACGAACTTCGTCACCCTTTCGAGAAGGATGCGGGTAAGCCAGCAATAGAACCAATTCGATGAAGGTATCTTGCCGGCGAACGGGTTGCTGTAGCCCTGCATATTTTTCTTGTTCGACGCGACGATGAAACAGCGAACATCAAGCCCGCCAATCGCGGCGCATGCGATTGCCTTCTTCGCGTCATTGAGGTCAGAAAAGTGGATGGTCGAAGTCTGCCGGTTTCGAAAATTGGATCTTATCGAGGCGACCCATCCGGGTACGTTCGCTTGGTTCTCCGCTCGTATTACGACCGCAGAAAGCACAAGCCATTCCGAAGACCCTGGAACCGCAAGCGGCTTAACCGCTTTCAACCCATCGTCGCCGGATTCATCGATATATGCTACATAGCCATATGACGGCGCGTCGTCGGAGACTTCCATTGATGGCAAACGCAAACAAAACCCAACAAGCCCAGATCGATAAGTTTAAAGAAGCTGCGCGAGAACTTCAAACGGATGATCGCGAGGAAGCCTTTGACGCTATCGTGAAAAAGATTGCGAAGTCGCCGCCGCCCAAGGACGAGAAGCCGAAACGGCCGGTCTAAAAGCTGCGAATCCGGCAGACGTAAACACCGATATCAACTTGGTCGTAGTCGGACACCGCCACAAATCCATGGCGTTTTACCAGGCGCACACCTTCGGTGGTCGCGGGCTTGGCGTAAGCAGTGGTGGCCTCGAGGCGGATTACAAGCGCCTTCAATTGCTCCAAAGCCGCTGCGCCAGCCTTTCTGGTTAGCCCTGCCACGCCTCCGATATAAATCGGCGCGCCTTTCCTGAAGGTTTTGGCAAAGCAGCTCTTATCCATATCTCCAATTAGAAGATCGCGTTCTTTGACTTTCTGTTCTCCTCTCGCAGTGAGTGGAAGCACGCAATAGTAGCCAATGATTTCGTTTGTAAGATTATCTCTTACCTTCCAGATCGACCGACGATTGTGGTTGTAAATCTCTTGGGTCTTGGCAAGGTCCATAGTTGTGCCAATCCGGGCCTTCGCTATCTCGACTATCTTCGGGAGATCGTCTGATTGGCAAAGCGTCACTGACACATTGCTGAGGACCGACGGGACCAGTCGGTAGTAGAGTTCAACCCACCAACTGAAAAGTTCGACCAGCGCCGTTAGGATCAGCAATATTGCTAGGCCAAACGTTACAAACGGGATCAACCAAAGATAGGGTTTAGTCCAAGGGAACGCTTGGCCGATCTTCTCGTCCAAATCCCACATGCCCATGAGTAACGGTAGGGCGACCAATAGAATTCCAAGGATTGCGCGCTTCAAGACAGACCCCCCAGAGGGCCCGTCGATGACTTAAATAATTGTCAGACGGCGTGACGCAATAATCTTGGTCACGAGGATTGCCCCCACAACCGCGAGATAGACCACAGCTAAGACGAGTGCAATATCATACATATAAGCGCACCTTCGGCGTTGTGCAGCGCAACAGCGGACGAAGCACCCCGTAGTTATGCCGGAAAACGGGTAGCAGAAAGTAAAAGTTCGATCAACTTTTTGTAACAACACTTGACATTCTGCGAGTCAGAGTGTGGTCGACCCAGGATTCGGAATCGTGGGTCTAGCCGATCCTGGCTTTATCCACCGACCGGAACAATAACGGAACGTTGAAGCTTGGTTGCCGATGGGGAAGCGGCTATATTTTGAGTCCTCCCACGATTCGGAAATCCTCCCAAATGTTTCCATTCAAGCAGGTGGTACTGCTTCAGGTCTTCCTGAGGTTTGAAATCGAGAATTGCGACCGTGAGCAGAAGGCTCTGCGGCGCGCCCTCGGCAATAGCGCCCATCCCTGTATGCACGACAAGCGGCACATCGCCTTCGTTCTGCTCACCAGGGAAGAACCGGACGAGCTATTGGAGCGTCTTAGGCCCGTGTTGGAAGTTGATAACTTCACCGACTACACGGCGGCCATTGTCCTCGGCAAAGCGGCTGGCAAGCACGGCGGCCTCAATAGCCTCGTCACCCGTATCAATTCCGGGTATGCCGTGTTGCAGGGCGGTCCAGCCAAGTACCTTCGGGAAAGTCAGACGCTCATCGTACCAGATCGCGGCAAGAGCGCACCGCGAGAGATGGGCGTCGAAGGCCGCCGAACGCGGTAGCCTCCGAAGAACGCGAATAGTCCATAGACCTAGGGACGCCATGACTACTCCTCCGAACTAGAGGGGTAGTTTGCCGCGTCAACCTTGCGCGTGGAATGCGACAATTCGAATCGGCTATTGCGCCAATCGGAAACGGCTCGCCTTGTGGAAGGGCGAGCCTGCTTCGAAGTTATCCCGTGCTTCATGGGTATCTCGCTCCAGCCGGGTTTGTCAAATATATAATCGCCGGCCAGAAACGAGTTCAAATCGTGAACAAAAGCTGGCATGGTGAGCCATGCCCATCGTTTCCCCGATTCTGCAAAATCCCCTCATCGACGGCCGCCAGTCCGAGCGCGCCATGGTCGTGCGCCGCGGCGTGCAACGGCTGCTGGCCGAGATGGGCGCGCATGTGCTGCCCGAGCTCAGCCTGGCGACCGGCCGGCGCGCCGACCTCGTCGCGCTGACAAGGCAGGGCGATATCTGGATCATCGAGATCAAATCCTCGATCGAGGATTTCCGCGTCGACCGCAAATGGCCGGAATACCGGCTGCATTCCGACCGCTTCTTCTTCGCCACGCATCCGGAAGTGCCCGCCGAGATATTTCCGGAGGAATGCGGCTTCATCCTCTCTGACGGCTACGGCGCCGAGATCATGCGCGACGCGCCGGAGCATCGCATGCTGCCGGCGACCCGCAAGGCACTGATGCTGAGGATCGCGCGCGCCGGCGCGGCAAGGCTGCTCGCGGCGGAACTGGCCGGCGTGGCCGTGCCGGCGCTGGACGGGGAGAGTGAATAAGCTTGGCGGACCGAGAGTACATTACCTTCGGGGTCCAAGCTGGCGACCCGGCGGCTAACGCAATCGTCCAGTCCCACTATATGCGTTTACGGGAAGCCCTCAGAGAACATTGCAGGGGTGACTATAGCGAAACGATCAAGGAGTTCGGTTTCGTCCTGCGTATAGATGGTGAAATCTTGCGATGGCAAAAGACGGGCTGTGACCACCTGCGCGTCAGTCCAAAGCGAGGTTACGCGACAGTCGATATCTTTATGCCGATCGACGTATGGGAGGATCATCGGCCCAGCCGCATTCCGAGCTTTCTCCGCCAGCACGTGGAAGAAGGCTTTGCGCAGATAATGGAGCGGATCGCTTCCAAGAAGATCGCTATCAGGACCGAAGAGCTTTACAGCGACTTCCGCAAAGCCATGGCTGCGTGTTGGGACGACGCGCCGTTGGACAACAGGTCCTGACAGCGCCCGTCACCATCTACCGCGGCGCCCGTTTCGCCAATATGCGCTGCAGCGTCCTGCGGTGCATGTTGAGCCGCCTTGCAGTTTCGGAGACGTTGCGGTCGCACATCTCGTAGACGCGCTGGATGTGCTCCCAGCGCACGCGGTCGGCCGACATCGGGTTCTCGGGCGGGGCGGCGCGCTCGCCCGCGGTGCGGGTCAGCGCGGCGTAGATGTCGTCGGCGTCGGCGGGTTTCGACAGATAGTCGACCGCGCCGAGTTTTACGGCGGTGACCGCGGTCGCGATGTTGCCGTAGCCGGTGAGGATGACGGCGCGCGCGTCGTCGCGCCCTTCGCGGATCGCCGCCACCACGTCGAGCCCGTTGCCGTCGCCGAGCCGCATGTCGACCACAGCATAGGCCGGCGGATTGGCGCGCGCCTTGGCGACCGCCTCCTCGACGCTTTCCGCCGTGTCGACGGCGAAGCCGCGGCCTTCCATGGCGCGCGCCAGTCGGGTGAGGAAAGGCTTGTCGTCATCGACCAGCAGCAGCGAGGTGTCGCCCTCAATGGTGGCAATGTCGGTTGTCTCGTCGGGGGTCATCTTGTCTATCCGCTCTGAAATATAGTCTTCAAATAAGTTCAGTGAGCCGGCTTGTCCAATTTTCGCCTCGATTGAGACAGGTTCAGGCAGTGTCGAACATAGGTTCCGCGGCCTGCACCGGCGCAAGGAAGGCGGCGCGCGGCCAGATGATCTCGACCAGCGCCCCTTCGCCCGGCGTGTTGGAGTTGCGGAAGGAGAGCACGGCGCCCGAGCGTTCGAGCAGCGTCTTGGCGATGAAGAGGCCCAAACCCAGGCCGCCGCCGCGTTCCGCGCCGTGGCGGGTCGACATGTAGGGTTCGCCGATGCGGCTGACGATTTCGGGCGGGAAGCCGGCGCCGTCGTCGACGATGGTGAAGGCCACCTCGGCGTCGTTCCAGCGCCAGTGCACGCTGACGCGCTCCTTGGCGAAGTCGACGGCGTTCTCGACCAGATTGCCGAGCCCGTAGATGACGCCCGCATTGCGCTGTCCGACCGGCTCCGGCCCCTGCCGCTCGCCGGGCTCGAGCTTTATGGCGATGCCGAAATCGCGGTGCGGCGCGGTGACCTCCTCGACCAGCGAGGTCAGCGGCAGGCGGGCGAGATGCGCCTCGCCCTCGGAGGACAGGCTGGTGAGCTGCTTCAGGATCTCGCGGCAGCGCTCGCTCTGCGACCGCAACAGCTTCACGTCGTCGGCATAGGTATGATCCGAGCCGAGGGAACGCTCCATCTCGCGCGCGACCAGCGCGATCGTCGCGAGCGGCGTGCCGAGCTCGTGCGCGGCGGCGGCCGCGAGCCCGTCGAGCGCGGAGAGATGCTGCTCGCGCTGCAGGACGAGTTCCGTCGCCGACAGAGCGTTGGCGAGCAGCCGCGCTTCCTCGGCGACGCGGAAGGCATAGATACCGGTGAAGGCGATGGAGGAGGAGAGCGCCACCCAGGTG
>JAEYXI010000250.1 GCA_023428515.1 Pseudomonadota bacterium
GCATGGTGGCGCACAACGGCGAGATCAACACCCTGCGCGGCAACGTCAACTGGATGGCGGCGCGGCAGGCGAGCGTGGATTCGGAGCTGTTCGGCGCCGACATCTCCAAGCTCTGGCCCATCAGCTACGAGGGCCAGTCCGACACCGCCTGCTTCGACAACGCCCTCGAATTCCTGGTGCAGGGCGGCTATTCGCTGCCCCACGCGGCCATGATGCTGGTGCCCGAGGCTTGGGCCGGCAACCCGCTGATGGATGAGAGCCGGCGCGCCTTCTACGAATACCATGCCGCGCTGATGGAGCCGTGGGACGGCCCCGCCGCGATCGCCTTCACCGACGGTCGCCAGATCGGCGCGACGCTCGACCGCAACGGCCTGCGTCCCGCCCGCTACCTCGTCACCGATGACGGGCTCGTCGTCCTCGCCTCGGAATTCGGCGTGCTGCCGATCCCGGAGGAGAAGATCGTCCAGAAGTGGCGCCTGCAGCCTGGAAAGATGCTGCTCATCGACCTTGAGAAGGGTCGCATCGTCTCCGACGAGGAGCTGAAGGCCGAGATCGCCGCTTCGAACCCGTACGAGACGTGGCTGAAGCGCACGCAGATTCTAGTCTCCGATCTGCCGCTGCCGAAAAACCGTCCCGCCGTGAAGAAGTCCAACGTCTCGCTCTTGGACCTGCAGCAGGCGTTCGGCTACACGCAGGAATCCTTGAAGCTGCTGATGGCGCCGATGGCGCAGAGCGGCCAGGAAGCCATCGGCTCGATGGGCACCGACACGCCAATCTCGGTGCTGTCGTCGAAGTCCAAGCTGCTGCACACCTATTTCAAGCAGAACTTCGCGCAGGTGACGAACCCGCCGATCGACTCGATCCGCGAGGAGCTCGTGATGAGCCTCGTGTCGTTCATCGGCCCGCGTCCTAACATCCTCGACCTGGAAGGCACCTCGCGCCAAAAGCGGCTCGAGGTCTACCAGCCGATCCTCACCAACGAGGACCTGGAGCGCATCCGGCAGATCGGCGAGGTGAAGGACAACGAGTTCTCATCCATCACCATCGACATCACCTATCCGGCCGACAAGGGTGCTGCCGGCATGGCGCCGGCCCTCGACTGCGTGTGCGCCGAGGCCGAAGAGGCCGTGCGCTCCAAGGAATACAACATCATCATCCTGTCCGACCGCAACGTCGGCCCGGACCGCGTTCCTATTCCGTCACTGCTCGCTACGTCGGCGGTCCACCACCACCTCATCAAGCAGGGTCTGCGCACCTCCGTCGGTCTCGTCGTCGAGACGGGCGAGGCAAACGAGGTGCATCAGTTCTGCACCTTGGCCGGCTATGGGGCCGAGGCAATCAACCCCTACCTCGCCTTCGAAACCCTCGAAGGCATGCTGCCGGATCTGGACGAGGACATCTCCGCCGAAGAGATCAAGAAGCGCTACATAAAGGCCATCGGCAAAGCCATCCTCAAGGTGATGGCGAAGATGGGCATCTCGACCTACCAGTCGTACTGCGGCGCGCAGATCTTTGACGCCGTCGGCCTGCGCTCTTCCTTCGTGAAGAAGTATTTCACCGGCACGCACACGCAGATCGAGGGCATCGGTCTGCGCGAGATCGCGCAGGAAACCGTCGACCGCCACAAGGCGGCATTCAGCGACGTGCCGGTTCTGGAGAACGCGCTCGACGTCGGCGGCGAGTACGCTTTCCGCATGCGCGGCGAAGCTCACGTCTGGCGCGCCGGCGTGGTCGCCGACCTGCAGCACGCCGTACGCGGCAACATTCCCGACAAGTACCGCTCGTTCGCCAAGCAAGTGAACGAGCAATCCGAGCAGCTGATGACCATGCGCGGCATGTTCCGCATCCGCTCGGCGGAAGCACTCGGCCGCAAGCCGGTGCCGATCGAGGAGGTCGAGCCGGCCGCCGCGATCGTCAAGCGCTTCGCCACCGGTGCCATGTCCTATGGCTCCATCAGCCGCGAAGCGCATACGACGCTCGCCATTGCGATGAACCGCATCGGCGGCAAGTCGAACACCGGCGAGGGCGGCGAGGAGACGGATCGTTTCAAGCCGCTCCCGAACGGCGACTCCATGCGCTCGGCGATCAAGCAGGTCGCCTCCGGACGCTTCGGCGTGACGACGGAGTATCTCGCCAACTCGGACATGATCCAGATCAAGATGGCGCAGGGCGCAAAGCCCGGCGAAGGCGGACAGCTGCCCGGCCACAAGGTCGACGCTGTCATCGCCAAGGTGCGCCATTCGACACCCGGCGTCGGCCTCATCTCGCCGCCGCCTCACCACGACATCTATTCCATCGAGGATCTGGCGCAGCTCATCTACGATCTGAAGAACGTCAACCCGGCCGCCGACGTGTCGGTCAAGCTCGTCTCGGAAGTCGGCGTCGGTACCGTCGCGGCCGGCGTCGCCAAGGCGCGCGCGGACCACATCACCGTCTCCGGCTATGACGGCGGCACCGGCGCTTCGCCGCTCACCTCGATCAAGCATGCCGGCAGCCCTTGGGAAATGGGACTTGCCGAGAC
>JAEYXI010000370.1 GCA_023428515.1 Pseudomonadota bacterium
CATCCCGATCATGTGGGACCAGAAGGAGAACTACGCGTCGAGCGGCTTCGCCATCGCCTTTGCGCTCAACGTGCCGATGGCCAAGGTGAAGGCGCCGCCGAGCTACGAGGACGACGTGCTCGACGCGATCCAGCCCGGGCCAACTGGCGTTTCCATGCCTCAGGACAAGCCCGACATCATCGTGGTGATGAGCGAATCCTTCTGGGATCCGACGCTTTTGCCGCAGACGAAGATCACGCCGGACCCGATGCCCAATGTCCGCGCCGTACGCTCCGGGTCGATGTTCTCGCCGGAATTCGGCGGCATGACCGCCAATGTCGAGTTCGAGGCGCTGACCGGCTTCTCCAACGCCTTCCTGCCCTATGGCAGCATCCCCTATCAGCAATATGTGCGCGGTCCGGTGCCGTCGCTGGCGAACTTCTTCCGCGCCGAAGGCTACGAGACGACAGCCATCCATCCTTTCGAGGGCTGGTTCTGGAATCGCGAGCACGTCTACAATTCCTTCGGCTTCGACCGTTTCCTTTCGGTCGAAAAACTGCCGCCGATGGCCTGGCGCGGGCCGCTGGTGTCCGACGAGGCGCTGACCGACGAGATCATCAAGCGCGCCGACGCCACGGAACGCCCCTTCTTCACCTTCGCGGTCAGCCTGCAGGGGCACGGCCCCTACGAGCCGAACCGCTACCGCGACGCCAAGGTGCAGGTGGATTCGGTCGCCAGCTACTGGACGCGCCAGTCGATCCGCTCCTATGCCGAAGGCGTCGCCGACGCCGACCGCAGCCTGAAAAAGCTGATGGACTGGGCAGAAAAGCGCGACCGGCACACGGTGATCGTGTTCTTCGGCGACCACCTGCCGCCGCTGAACCAGGGCTATACCGAGACGGGTTTCCTCAAGGAGCCGGTGCCGGACCGCCGCGAGCCGCCGGAAGCGCTGGCAAAGCACCGCGAGACGCCGCTGGTCGTCTGGTCGAACCGCAACGGCGCGATGAAGGACATCGGCCCGATCAGCCCGGCGCTCATCCCGCTGAAGCTGTTCAAGGCGGCAGGCATCGAGCACCCCTACTACACCGGCTTCCTGGGACGCGTAGACGGCAAATACGATGTCATCGAGCGCCACGTACTGATCGGACAGGGCGGCGCGACGCCAGACTGGTCGCAGGACAAGCTGGTCGACCCGCTGATCAACGATTTCAGGCTACTGCAGTATGACGCGCTGTTCGGCAAGCACCGGACGGTGAAGCGCTTCTTCCCCAACCTGCCCAAGCCCGCGGGGGTTTGAGGCAAAACGCCCCGGCCTGCACCCGGGCTTGCCATTTCCGCCCTTCCCTTGTATGCACCGCCGCAATCTGCCGGTCCTGCTGGGGGCTGAACGGAGGGTTGGAGGTTTTTCCTCCTTTGAAGCCATAAGGTTTCGGCCTCCCGTGTCTCCGCTCTCGACCGTCTCGTAGATGCGCCTTTCTCTCCCGTCCACATGACGGAAGACCAAGTCGCAGAGGCTTAGCCGCGGGAACCGGACAGGGACGTGAAACGAAAGGCTAGAGAACCAATGGCACTATACGAGCATGTGTTCCTTGCCCGGCAGGATCTGTCGCAGCCGCAGGTCGATGCACTTGTCGAACAGTACAAGGGCGTCATCACCGCGAATGGCGGCTCCGTCGGCCGGGTCGAGAACTGGGGACTGAAGTCCCTGACATACCGGGTCAAGAAGAACCGGAAAGCCTACTACACCCTCATGGACCTCACCTGCCCGCCGGCAGCGTTGAAGGAAATGGAACGCCAGATGGGCCTCTCCGAGGACGTGCTGCGCTTCATGACCATCAAGGTCGAGGCGCACGAGGAAGGCCTCTCCGCCATGATGCAGAAGCGCGAGGAGCGTTCCGAGCGCGGCGATCGTGGCTTCGGCGACCGTGGCCCGCGTTCGTTCGGCGACCGCGACCGCGGCGGCCGTTCGTTCGGCGACCGTGATCGTGGTGACCGTGGCGGCGACCGCGAAGACCGTGGCCCGCGCCGTCCGCGCGAGAACACCGAAGGAGCTGCAGAATAATGGTCGACATCAACCAGATCCCGACCCGGCGTCCGTTCCACCGCCGCCGCAAGACCTGCCCCTTCTCCGGCGCCAACGCCCCGAAGATCGACTACAAGGACGTGCGTCTCCTGCAGCGCTACATTTCCGAGCGCGGCAAGATCGTGCCGTCGCGCATCACTGCGGTCAGCCAGAAGAAGCAGCGCGAGCTCGCCCAGGCGATCAAGCGCGCGCGTTTCCTGGCGCTGCTGCCCTACGTGGTGAAGTAAGACCTTTCCGGCGCGGGTTTTCCGCCCGCGCCGGCGCTTTCCGCTTCGGGAGCGGACAATTTCCCGAGTTGGGCGTTTCCTTCCACGACATCGTGGGGCGCCCTAACTGCCGGACAGGCAGGACAGCGAAACCGGCGCCAAGGGCGCATTTGCTTCCTGACCTCGTCTTTTGATTCAAGCCCTTAGCGCATCGAAAGGACAAAACCATGGAAGTCATTCTTCTCGAACGCATTTCCCGCCTCGGCCAGATGGGCGAGACCGTCAAGGTCAAGGACGGCTACGCGCGCAACTTCCTGCTGCCGCAGGGCAAGGCGCTGCGCGC
>JAEYXI010000053.1 GCA_023428515.1 Pseudomonadota bacterium
GGCATGGACATGGATATGGGCATGGACATGGACGGCATGGACATGGACGGCATGGACATGCGCGGCATGGACATGGACGGCATGGACATGGACGGCATGGACATGGACGGCATGGACATGAGCGGCATGGACATGAGCGGCATGGACATGAGCGGCATGGACATGAGTGGCATGGACATGGGTAACAACGGTGGCGGCAACGATCCCGACGGGAACGACAGCAGCAATCCGGGCATGGCCGGCGACGGGACTGACAATGACGGGCCGGCTGGCATGGGCATGAACGGCATGGATATGGCCGGCATGGACATGGACATGAGCGGCATGGGCATGGACGGCATGGGCATGTAGCGCGCGAGCGAATTCCCAGCGGTTCTCAGTAGCTAGTTGCTCTGCGGGAATTGAGGTCCAGCCAACATGACGGCCGAAGCGAACATCGCCACGCGTATCGCGGTGCCTGGTGCTGTGTCACCGGGAAGGCACCGCGCCATCGCCGCCGCCTGCGCCTTCTTCATGCTGGGCTCGGGCTTTGCGGCGCTGATCTACCAGGTCACCTGGGTCCGGCTTCTCGGTTTGGGCCTGGGTTCCACCTCAGCTTCCATCAGCATCGTCATCTCGTCCTTCTTTCTCGGGATGTCACTCGGAAGCTATTTTGCCGAACGGGTGGCGCGGACACGGTTCGGGGAACTCAAAGCCTACGCGGCGCTCGTATTGTGCATTGGGCTAAGCGGACTGGTTCTGCTCCCCGTCCTGCTGGATCTCGACTACCTGCTTTCCTTTGCGCCTGCAGTGGGCACGCAGCCGGTGCTGAAGCTGTTCGTGACCCTGCTGCTCCTGATCGTGCCCACGACCTGCATGGGCGCGACATTCCCGGTGATGACTAGCCTGCTTGCCGGTAGCGACGCCAAACTCGGCCGACTGATCAGCCAGCTCTACAGTCTCAACACGTTCGGTGCGGTGGCAGGGGCGGCGCTGTCGGGATTCGTGCTTATCCCCTATCTTGGCCTCGACGGTTCGATCTACGTGGCCGTGGGCGTCAATCTGCTGATCGGGGTCGTGGCGCTGATGCTTTCCGCGCCCGGCAGGCAATCGGGGCCGACCTTGCTCGCCCCGCCCGTCGAGATCGCGCCTGAACTGTCCGAGCAGCGGACTGCCGGCTGGAACGGCGCGGCAGCACTGACGCTCGCGGTGACCGGTTTTGCGAGCATCGCGACGCAGGTGGGATGGACCAAATACCTCGCCATCTTCGTCGGCAGCACGATATACGGCCTGGCGGCGATCCTCTCCGTCTTCCTGACGGGGATCGCGCTTGGCGCGTGGCTGATCAGGCCTTGGATCGACCGTTCGCGTTCTTCGGAAGCGCTGCTGGCCCTGGGCTTGCTGGCGACCGGCATCGCGCTCCTCTTCACCCGCGCCGGCTTGGCTTACCTGCCCGAACTGCAACGCTTGCTCAATGGCGCGGACGTCGGACCGGGGATGTCATCGACGATCCGATACTCCGCACTGGTCCTTTTGATCCTGCCGCCGACACTGCTGTTCGGCGCCTTGTTCCCTCTCAACCTCAAGGTCTTCTGCGGTGGCGTGACCGGGGCAAAAACGCTGGTCGGAAAAGCCTACGCGCTGAACACGTTGGCAAGCATTGCGGGAGCCGCCTTTGCCGGCTTCGTGGCGATCCCGCTGTTCGGCACCGACAGACTGCTGTTCGCGATGGCTGCACTGGTCGCCGCCACCGCTCTGGTCTGGATCGGCCGCACCGCTGTCTCCCCGCGAAAGGTCCAGCTGGGTTTCCTCGGGCTCGTCACGGCCGGCGTCGCGGTCGTGCTTCCCGGCATCGACTATCGCCAGCTGATCGCCACTGTCGGCTACGACTACAATTCGAAGTCCGGAAACGAGCCTGAATATCTGTTCCTCAAGGAAGGCAAGGCCGGCGTCATCGGGCTCGTGTCCTACGACGGGAACAAGGTGAAGCTCCAGAACAATGGGCTGAACGAGGCGCAGCTGACCCAGTCCAGCCCCAACGACGTGCCGCTCATCGAGGCGTTCCTGGGCTTCATCCCCTATGCCCTGCACAAGGATCCGAGCAGCGCTTTCGTCGTCGGATTCGGCGGCGGCACGACGACCAGGACCCTGGCCGACACGGATATCAAGGAAATCCGCGTCGTCGAGCTCGAGCCGGCAATCGTCGAGGCGGGACACTTCGTCAAGGATGGCCCGGTGTCCGCGCTCTCCGATCCCCGAGTCAGCTTGTCCTTCAACGATGCCCGCAACGTGCTGGTGGTCGAAGACAGGAAATACGATCTGATCATGTCCCAGCCGTCACATCCGTGGCTCGCCGGAACGGCCGGACTGTTCAGCCGCGAATTCTGGCAGATCACCAAGTCCCGCCTCAATCCGGGCGGCATATTCGCCCAGTGGGTCAACCTGTTCCGCATGGATGTGCCGACGCTGGAATCGCTGCTGAAATCCTTCTTCAGCGTCTATCCGGAAGGCATGGTCTTCGCGAATTCGGGCAACATCATCATGGTCGGCTCGGTCGATCCGCTGACCTTCGACTACAAGCGGTTCAATGCGTTGCTTGCGGAACCCGTGTTCAAGGCGAAATTCGCGGGCAACAACATCCGCGACGTCAACGACGTGCTCTGGTATTTCTCGCTGACGCGGGACGAGGCGGTGGAAGCGTCGAAGGATGCCATCCCCAGCACCGACACCAATGTGATCTCCGAGGTCAGGCTCTCGAGGCTGGTTGAAAGTCCGACGGGTGAAAACAGCCCGACGGCGTTCCTGGACCGCCACTCGTCGATGGACGTAGCCGGCTACCTGGGAAGCAATGTGGAGAGCAAGCTGGCGCTGCTCGCGATGTATTTCCTCAGGGAGGAGGCCTATTGGCGAGCCGACCTGACGATTGCGCAGGTTGCAGGGATCGACGCCCGGGTCGCCCGGACGCTGAAGCACCGGCGGGCGATCGAGATGCTCGATTTCGCGACCGCCACCGAACTCTACTACCGGTACACGTCGTGGCCGAGCGAAACCCATCTGGTGCAAGCCGGCATCATGATGGAGATCGGGGCATATGGTGAAGCGCGCGCGGCCCTGGATCGCGCAGAAAATTCGGATGAAAAGCGGGCCGAGCTCCAGCGCCTGGCCTATCTGCAGGGGATCGCTCCAAACGAGGAAGTCAGGACCGGTACCGTCTGGTCGCTGATCGCGCTCGCCGATGCCGGCGACGAGGCCGCGGGGAAGCGTCTGGCGGCACGCGCAGCAAAAGCCGATCTCCCCGACGACGCCAGGCTCTATGTCGACAAGACCCTGTTGCGCCACTTCGCATCGGCGCGTGACGATCGCGAGCTCCAGAAAACGTCGCTCGCCCTCTCCGAAGAGGTGAAGCGCCTGGGCAAGAGACTCGCCAAGGTGGCGGAGCGGGCGCTCGACGCCGGCAACGCCCGCATCGCGGCCCTGGCTTTGAAGAGCATCGAAGCACTGGACGACAAGCCCGAGGGCTTCGACGACATGCGGCTGCGGCTCAACCAACTGGGCAGCTAGGCCAGCCTTCTCCGCAAATTCCTGTCCGACAGCGGGCGTCGGCGTCCCATCGATAAGTCGCGCCTGGCGCAATCAGCGCGGCCGAAACATGCGCCAGCCGTTGGCGGCGCCGGGTATCTCACCTAGATAGGTCTCGGGAGGACGGCCAACCTTCGAAGGACAGGATATGCCCGAGCAGATCAAACTGAACGACGGAACCTCCATTCCCCAACTGGGCCTCGGGGTCTGGCAGGTCGATCCCGACATCACCGCCAAGGTCGTCGGATGGGGCATCGAGGCCGGATACCGGCTCATCGACACGGCGCAAGGCTATCGCAACGAGGAAGGCGTGGGCGAGGCGATCCGCGCCGCGAGCGTTCCGAGGAGCGAGCTCTACATCACATCGAAGCTGCGCAACGGGGCGCATCGGCGCGACGACGCGCTCGCCGCTTTCGACGACACGATGGAAAAGCTCGGCATCGAGCAGCTCGATTTGTTCCTGATCCACTGGCCGCTGCCCAGCCAGGACAAATATGTCGAGGCGTGGAAGGCGCTGATCGAACTCAGGGATACCGGCCGCATCAAGTCGATCGGCGTCTCGAACTTCAACCAGGATCATCTAGAGCGCATCATCGGCGAGACAGGCGTCACCCCTGTCGTCAACCAGGTCGAGCTCCATCCGCGTTTCCAGCAGCGCGGCATCAGGGACTTCCACGCCAAGCACGACATCAGGATCGAGAGCTGGAGTCCGCTTGGCAGCGGCCGGCTTCTCGACGATCCGACCCTCGGCGCGATCGCCAGGAAACATGGCAAGACCGTCGCGCAGGCGATCATCCGTTGGCATCTTCAGCAGGGGTTGATCGTCATCCCGAAGTCGGTCAACAGGGACCGCATCGCGGCCAATTTCGACGTCTTCGACTTCGAGCTGGATGCGGACGACCTGAAGGCGATCGAAGGGCTGGATTCAAGCGATGGCCGCACCGGGTCGAACCCGGCGACGGCGTCGTTCCTGTTCTGAGAGCGCCGACAGTCGAGATGGGAGGTTAGCTCGATGCTCTATGCAATTCTCGCCTATCACGAAGAGGAGAAGATCTCGTCGCTGACGCCGCAAGACGCCGCCGCGCTGATGTCCAGGCTGCTGACGGTCCAGGCGAAGATGGTCGAGGAAGGCACCCTTGGATCGCAGGTGCGGCTTGGCCCGACCAAAGAGGCGCGCACGGTGCGCGCCAACGGCATGGTGCTCGATGGGCCTTTCGCCGAGACCAAGGAGCACCTGCTGGGGTTCTACATGGTCGACTGCGAGACGCCGGACGCGGCGGTCGCGATCGCTCGCGACCTTCAGCGGGTCAACCCTACTGCCGTCTACGAAATCCGGCCGGTGCCGCTCCATGTTCCGGGCGCGCCGATCGGCTGATCCTAAAGCACGTTGCGTGAAAGGGATTCACGCAACGTGCTTTAGCTATTTCATATTACGCATGTCTTCGTCCCGAAACCGCTGCACACTTTCGGGAGACATGCGTTAGCCACGCCCGACGAACGGCATCTTGGTCGCCATTACCGTGAGGAAAAGCACGTTGGCATCGGGCGGCAGGCTCGCCATGTAGACCACCGCTTCCGCCACACGCTGCACGTCCATCACGGCCTCCACGGCCGTCTCGCCATTCGCTTGCGGCATGCCTGTCGTCATCGAGCGCGCCATGTCGGTAAGAGCGTTGCCGATGTCGATCTGGCCGCAAGCGATGTCGAAGGGACGCCCGTCGAGCGCCAGCGACTTGGTCAGGCCGGTGATTGCGTGCTTCGTCGCCGTATAGGGCACCGAGCCGGGGCGAGGGGCGTGCGCCGAGATCGAGCCGTTGTTGATGATGCGCCCGCCCATCGGCTTCTGCTTGCGCATGGCGGCGAAGGCCGCGCGGGCGATCAGGAAGGAGCCGGTGAGGTTGACGGCAACGACGTCGTTCCAGACCTCGACCGGCACCTCGTCGATGGTCGAGGTCTTGAAGCCCATGCCGGCATTGTTGAAGACGAGGTCGACGCGGCCGAACGCCTTTTCCACCTCTGCAAAGAGGGCATCGACCTCGGCCGGCTTGGTCACGTCGCAGGAGACGGCCAGCGCTTTTGCGCCGGCGGCCGATTTCTCGGCTTCGGCAACCGCCTCGTCGAGCAGGTTCTTGCGGCGGCCGACGAATACCGTGTTCCAGCCGTCGGCGAGCAGCGCGGCCGCCGTTGCCTTGCCTATGCCCGTGCCGGCGCCGCTGACGATCGCGGTCTTGCCGTTTGCGGATTTTGCCATTCCGTCCTTCTCCCTTTTCGAGGGTGCAACACATGGCAAACGGGAGAGAGCTAGGCAAGCGGCAAACAAAAAGGGCGGCCATTGGCGACCGCCCCAGTTCGCAGATCAAGCTTGGGAGGAGAAGGCCCGATCCGACTGCGTCAAAGCATGCGCCCCATTGGTTAACGAAAGCTTAACGGCTGTAAGCCCGCTGCCGACGCAACTTGCGCGTGTTACCAGCGCGTGCTGCCGGGGCCGGGAACAGGCGGCACCGAGGTGCGGGAGCCGCCATCGCTCGCCGTATCGACGGGCACCGGCTCCTTGGCGGCCGAGACGGTCGCCTCGATATGGTCGACCAGCGGGTCGGGAAGCTGCAGCCGGCCGGCGAGCAGGTCGAGATAGCCGCGCTCGGCGCGTGAATCCGGCTCGATGGTGAGACGCGACGCCGTGTAGAGCTCGACGCGCTGCGCCTCGGTGTGGGCGAGCGCCACCAGCTCGTCGAGGTCGAGCGGCTTCTCCAGCTCCTCGCGCAGGAAGTCTTCTGCTTCCGGACCGAGCCCGGCGATGGCCAGGCGGTCGCCGATCTTCTTCTTCTCCTCGTCGTCGATATGGCCGTCGGCCTTGGCCGCCGCGATCATGGCGCGCACGAGGGCAAGGGTGAACTCGGCTTCGCCCTGCGGCGCCTGGGCGGGATCGAATTCGGTGTTGGAGGGCGGCGGCAGCAGCTCGGGCTGCTTCTGGGCCTCCGCATCGGGCTGGTTGCCCTTCTGGTAGTTCTGGTAGGCCTTGTAGGCGAGGCCGGCGACCGCCGCGAGGCCGCCGATCTTCAGGGCCGAACCGGTGACCTTGCGACCCGTGCCGGTGCCGAGCAGCACCGCGACCAGCGCGCCGGCGGCGAGCGGATTGTCCTTGGCGAGCTGGGTAGCCTGGCCGGCCTTGTCGCGCACCGTGGATTCCGTGCCGGGAATCTTCGAGCCGAGCAGGTCGTCGAGCAGTTTCTTGGGATCGAACATCAAGGCCTCCAAAATTGCAGTGATGGTGAGGTAGGCACCGGCGGCGACATTACAATGACACGCAGGCGAATTCGACCAGCAGGCGTTTCCTTAACTGCGGCCACCCGAAATCGTTCCCGCGCTGGGTTTCTTTCGCTCACGGGCCGTACCGCCGCCTT
>JAEYXI010000501.1 GCA_023428515.1 Pseudomonadota bacterium
AGCAGGGCGTGCTCATCCTCAGCACCTTCGCAGGCGCATCACGAGAGCTGTCGGAGGCGCTCCTGGTCAACCCGTTCGACGCGGCCGGCACGGGCGAAGCCTTCTTCCAGGCGCTGACCATGCCGGCCGGTGAGATGCGCGAACGCATGCGGCGGCTGCGCGAGACGGTCAGGACCAACAACGTGTTCCGCTGGGCAGGATCGATGCTGCTCGACGCTGCCCGCATCCGCAGACGGACCCCGTCGGCGACGCCTGCCGGATTGAACTTCACCGGCGAAAGGATGCGGGCGGTATGAGGATCCCGCCTCCTTCTTACGAACTGAAAGACGAGGACGTCGCCCTGTTCCTCGACATTGACGGCACGCTGCTGGAGCACCAGCCGCATCCCGAAGGCGTGCATGTGGACGACCGGCTCCGCAATCTACTGAGGTCCGTCGCACAGACCCTTGGCGGCGCGGTCGCCTTTGTGACGGGACGCAACATCGTCATGGTCGATCGCCTGTTCGCGCCGTTGCATCTTCCCACCGCCGGGCTCTACGGGCTGGAGCATCGCCTTGCACCCGACGGCCCGGTCGAGAGCGCCGACGAGCCGGAAGACCTGGCTGCGATCGCCGACCAACTGCAGCACCGCTTCCGCAGCACCGAGGGGATTTACTTCGAAAGAAAGGGCGCGGTGCTGGCGGTGCATACGCGGGCGGCTCCGGCAGCCCTGCCGCAGGTCAAGGCCGCAGCGGAGGAAGCGCTCGCGCGGCTACCCGAGGGCTATCGCATCGTCGCTGGCCATGCCGGACTGGAATTCATGCCGCTCGAGGCGCTGAAGAGCGCGGCGATCGAGCGTTTCATGGAGACCCCTCCTTTCGCCGGCAAACTGCCCGTCTTCCTCGGCGACGACGTCTCGGACGAAGCCGGCTTCGAATATGTGAATGCCTCGGGCGGCATTTCCATCCGTGTGCGTCCGCAAACGGAAACCGAGGCGAAATTCGCTCTGCCCGATGTCGCAAGCGTGCACGAGTGGCTGGCAGGGTTCGGCGTCCGGAAGGCCGAAGCCGCCGGCTAGCACCGCGCCCCACAGGCATCCATTTCGTTCAGGTCCGTCCACCTCACCCAGGTAGCCGAACTGTCATGGACGAATTCCAGGCGCGCATCGCGGACGAATTGATCGACCTGGCGATGTCGCTGGAAGCTGAACTTACTGGAGGGGTCGCGGCGCAAGCCGGCGCCGGGCAATATCGGGACCCCTGGCGCCGCAACGAGCTGTTTGCCTTGTCACCAGGCCGTGAAGCCGCCGTCCACCACAATGTTGGAGCCGGTCATGTAGGAGGACGCATCCGAGGCAAGGAAGCGGATCACGCCGTTATATTCGTCGATCTCCGCCTGGCGACCCATCGGCACGCGATCGAGGAAGGCTTCGATGAATTCCTTGTCGAAGCTCGCCGTCTTCACGCCACCGAAGGAGATCAGGTTGACGCGCACTTTTTTCGGCGCCCAGTAGGTGCCGAGGTAGCGGGTCAGGTTGACGAGGCCCGACTTGGAGGCGGCGTAGGAGATAGCCTTGATGAACGGCACCCCATCACGCTTCTCGCGATAGGTGTAGAGAGCCTGGTTGGGCGAAACCAGGCCATAGATGGAGCCGACATTGATGATCGAGCCGCGCCGCTCGTCCGCCATCCTGCTGCCAACCACCTGGCTAGTCAGCATGACGCCAGTCAGGTTGGTGTCGATGATGTCGTCCCAATATTTCTGCGGGTAGACCTCGAACGGCGCGTTCTGCTCGGCCGAACCATCCGGCTTGGAATCGATGCCGGCATTGTTGACCAGCACATGCGGCACGCCCCAGTCGGCGACGAGTTTCTCCGTAGCCGCCTCCAGCGCAGCCTTGTCTGTGACGCTCGCCTCGTAGACACGGATGCGTCCATCGAGGCCCGGGAACTTCTGCGCAAGCTGCTCGGCGCTGAACGGCCGGCGGCTGAAGATCGCCACCTTGGCGCCGGCTTCTGCCAGCGACTTCGAGAACTGCGTGCCAAGCTGCCCCAGCCCGCCTGTGACGACCGCGACGCGGCCTTCCACGCTGAAAATATCGCTCATCAAAATTCTCCTGTCAGTCGTGGAAGCTCAGGCGCTCTTGGCGGCCGTGTCGATCGCGTCACGGACACGGTTCAGTCCCTGGTTGAGGAACATCACGTCATTGCCCATGATGATCATGTCGACGCCCTTCTTCTTGAGCGCGACGACATTCTCGGCCACCGGCGGGATGCATGGCGCCATGACCTTGATGCCGCGCGCGTGGCACTTCTCGATCAGTTCGGCGAGCTTCTCCTCGACCTCGGGATGCGACATGGAATAGTCGATCGAGATGCGCCGCGAGATCGAATAGTCGGCCGGCCCGAAATTGATGACGTCGATGCCTTCGACCTCCAGGATCTCATCGATGTTGTCGAAGAACTCGTAGCTTTCCGCCATCGGGATCACGAGCCGTGTCGCGTTCTCGTGCTCCATATAGCTCGACCACTGGAAACCCGGGCCGGCGAAGCCCGCCGCCCGGCAGGAGGCGTCGCCGCCGCGGCGTCCGAGCGGTGGAAACTTCGCCGCCCGCACGATGGCGCGCGCCTCGTCGGCTGTGCCGACCTGCGGGACGATCACGCCGGTCGCGCCGAACTCCAGCGATTTGCGGATGTCCCATTCGTTGGTGCCGCGCACCCTGACCAGCGGGGCGATGCCGGCAAGCAGCGACGCCAGGATCAGCTTCTCCATATGGGAGTCGACATTGACCGGCGTGTGCTCGGCATCGATGAAGGCGAAGTCCAGCCCCCAGTTGCCCGCCGCTTCGATCGCCGTGGTCGAGCCGGTGTAGAAGGTCGCGCCGAAAGTCGGCTCGCCGCGGCGCATCTTCTCCGCGAGTTCGGTGTTTTCTGGTCCTGGCACTACCCTGCTCCTGTCTGTCGCGGCGTCGGCGCCGCATCCGTTGAAATGGAAAATCCTGTCCGCCGCCGGCCTATTTCAGGTTCGGCGCGATGAAGCTTTTAAGTTCCGGCGTCTGCGGGTCGGAGAATATCTGCTCGGAGGGGCCTTCTTCCCAGACGCGCCCCTCGTGCATGAAGACCGTGCGCGTGGCGACACGGCGCGCGAAGCCCATCTCATGCGTGACCAGCACCATCGTCATGCCGGCCTCGGCGAGCTCGGCGATGGTCTTCAGCACCTCGCCCGTAAGCTCCGGATCGAGCGCCGACGTCACCTCGTCGAACAGCATCACCTTGGGCTTCATGGCAAGCGAACGCGCGATCGCCACGCGTTGCTGCTGGCCGCCGGAAAGCTCATCGGGATAAGCACCCGCTTTTTCCGCAAGGCCGACCCGCGACAGCACTTCCTTGACCAAGGCCGCGCCCTCCTCGCGAGGAATGCCCTTCACGACACGCGGCGCCAGCGTGATGTTCTCGGCGACGTTGAGATGCGGAAAGAGGTTGTAGCTTTGGAACACCATGCCGACCTCCTTGCGCAGCGCGCGCAGATTGGCGTTCGACGTATCCACCTTGTGGCCAGCAACTTCGATCGAGCCTTCCTGGAAGGCCTCCAGGCCGTTTATGCAGCGCAGCATCGTGCTCTTGCCGGAGCCGGAGCGGCCGATGATCGCCACCACGTCGCCATTCTCGACGGAAAGGTCGATGCCTTTCAGAACGGGAACCGCGCCATAGGATTTCTTCAGGTTCTCAATGTGCAGCGCCGGCATTCTTTCTCTCCTTCAGCCTCTCGCTCCACAGGGACAGCGGGTAGCAAACCGCGAAATACATGGCCGCGACCGTCAGGAAGACCTGAAAGGGCTGGAACGTCATGTTGTTGAGGAGCTGTCCGGCGCGCGTCAGCTCGACGAAGCCGATCAGCGCCGTGACGGATGTGTTCTTGACGATCTGCACCATGAAGCCGACCGTCGGCCCGAGCGCGATCTTCAGCGCCTGCGGCAGGATCACGTAACGCAGCCTCTGGGTGCGGCTGAGTGCGAGCGAGTCCGCCGCCTCCCATTGGGTACGCGGGATGGCCTCGATGCAGCCGCGCCAGATGTCGGCCAGGAACGCCGTGGCATAGATGGTGAGAGAGATCGCCGCGGCCGCGAGCGGCGGGAAATATAGCCCAACGAAGCTCAGCCCGTAGAAGGCGAGGAACACCAGGATCAGAAGCGGAGTCGCCTGGACGAGCTGGATGTAGCTGGCGACGATGAACTTCAGCCAGCGCGGTCCAAGCGCCCGCGCGAGCGCGAAGATCAGGCCCAGGATGCCGCCGCACACGAAGGTGATCGCGGAAAGGCCGACGGTCCACACGAAGCCGTGGAACAGGAACTCGACGCTCGACCAACCGAAGGACTGGATCATATCCCGGCCTCCCGCGGGTCCGTCGTGGAGACACTGAAGGGCGTGGCTGACGTCTTGCGGCGGAACAGCCAAAGGCCGATCAGCCAGTAGATCAGACGGAAGACGAAGGTCAGCGTGATGTAGATCGCTGCCGCGACCAGAAATGTTTCGAGGCTCCGGAAGGTCTGCGACTCGATCTTGGCGGCGGCAAGCGTCAGTTCGGTCGCCGAGATCGCCGATGCCATGGAGGAGCCCAGGAGCGTCAGGGTGAGCTGGCCTGTCAGCGCCGGATAGATGACGCGCAGTGCGGGCACGATGACGACGTAGCGCATGACCTGCAGCCGGGACAGGCCGAGCGCCAGCCCGGCCTCGATCTGGGTGCGTGGAATGGCGAGCAGGCCGGCGCGGAATATCTCGGTGGAATAGGCGCCGAGATTGAGGGAGATGGCGAAGATCGCCGCTTCGTTCGCGCCCAGCCGGACGCCCATGTAAGGCAGGCCGAAGAACAGCAGGAAGAGCTGCACGAGCAGCGGCGTGTTGCGGAAGGCCTCGACGTAAGCCGCGCCCGCTGTAGCCGCCCATTTAGGCCCGTTGACCCTGACGAGCGCGACGGTCAGCCCGATGGCCAGGCCAATGGCGATCGACTCTGCCGAAAGGACGATCGTGTTGATCGTTCCCTCGATCAGTTCCGGCGTACGCGCCAACACCGGCGCGAAATTCATCTCATATGCCATCGGGATAGGGCCTGGGCTGCGACCCGGACCGCAAGTCGATGCAGCCCGGGCCGGACGTGGCGTTGCGGATCAGAAGGTCGGCAGCTTGCCGCCGGGGATGGGCACGCCGACCCACTTCTCGTGCAGCGCGTTGAGCTGGCCGGTGACCTCCCAGTAGTAGATGAAATTGTTCAGCCACTGGTGCAGCTCCGTGGCATCCTTGCGCACCGCCATCGACCAGTAGAGCGTAAAGATCGGCAGTTCGGATTTGACCTCGAGGTTGGTGAGCTCGCGCTTGGCGATGACGTCGTTCGCCACGGTCGCGACGGCCGCGGTGGCATCGACCTGGCCCGAGACAAGCGCCTGCATCGCAGTCGCGTCGTCATCGAAGCGCACGACCTCCAGACCTTCGATGCCGTAGCCGCTGACCGCGACGTCCTGCGTGCTGCCCTTAGGCACGGACACGCGCTTGCCCTTGAGATCGTCGAGCGTCGTCACCTTGGTGTCCTTGGCCGCCACGAAGCGCATTTCATAAGCGCCGTAGGGATTGGTCATCAGGAACGTCTTGGCGCGCTCGGGCGTCGCGGTCATCTGCGCAATCAGCATGTCGACGCGCCCGGATTCCAGCGCAGCGGCGCGCGACGCGTTGTTGACCGGCACCAGCTCGACCTCGACGCCAATCTGCTTGGCCACCGCGCGGGCAAGATCGGCCAAAAAGCCGTCCGTGTTGCCGGACGCATCCACCGTGTCGTACGGCGGAATGCCGGTCAGCACGCCGATCGAGATCTTTCCCTTGCCCTCTATGTCGCTGATGGTCTGTGCGAAAGCCGAAGCGGCAGGCATGGCAAGCGCCGCCGCCAGTCCCGCTACCGCCGCCAAGCGGTGCATGAATCGTATCATAGTTCATCCTCCCGGAAATGTTTGCGAGCCCCCTGAGCATCCTCCCACGGGAACGCTGGCCAGAAATTCCCCCGGCGCCGGATGCGCCGGATACCCGTCCGGTCGACGAGAACTGCCCGGCGCGATGCCGGCGTCCACTCAACCACTCTTGACATATGACTTATGACATAAGTATGTCAATCAGGAAACGAAAGGCTCTCGACAACGATGTTGCGGCGGAGAAAAGGTAAGGCGTCGAAGTGCGGGGCTTCTGCCGTTTGCATGAACGGTGCGCGGCAAGCCGGTCGCGCAGGGCCGCGTCCTTCCCACATAGACCTTCGCGGAATTTTCCCGGCGCAAGTGTTGAGCAGGACGGAGAGCGGCCATGGCGCCTGAAAACAAGACGCCCCCGCAAGGGCTGCAGGGCAAAGTCGCGCGCAACCGCGACAAGCTGTATTCCTCGGTCGCCAGCGCCTTCGAAGCTCAGATCCTGTCCGGCGACCTGCCGATCGGCGAGCGCCTGCCGTCGGAAGGCGAGATTGCCCGCGACTTCGGCGTGTCGACCAGATCCGTCCGCGAAGCCATGCAGATCCTCGAGACGAAGGGCCTGATCCGCCGCCGCCACGGCGAGCGCTCGACCGTCATCCGCGGCGACGTCAGCGAATTCCTCGGCACGCTGGCCGCCACGGTGCGCCAACTCTTCTCGGCCGACCCAGATTATCTGATGCAGTTGATGGTCGTGCGCCGCATGATCGAGACCGAGGTCATCGGCCTGCTGGCGGCGCGCGAAGGCCCGATCGACACCGGTGTCGAGACGGCCCTCGATTCGATGCGCCGCGCGCGCGATGGAAGCGACTTCACCGGCTTCACCGAGGCGGATGCGGAGTTCCATTTCGCGCTCGTGCGCTCGGCGGGGAACGAGATCCTCACTGTCTTCTACGACAATCTCTACGGCCTCATCACCGACGTGATCCGCGTCACCAGCCGCGTTCCATCCAAGTCGCTGGAGGCCGCCTATGTCGAGCATGCCGACATCTGCGCGGCGATACGCAAGCGCGACGAGGTCGCGGCCAAGTCGCTGATGAAGGCCCATATCGACAACAGTGCCGACTACCTCCGCCTCGCCATCGAAAACACCAACCGCAAGGACCCCGGAAATGCCTGACTTCGACTACGCCGACACCGATTGGGAGGCGATCGGACGCCTGAAGCACTGGTATTCGGGCGACGTGCACGACAGCATGGAGCATCTCGGACTGTGGGGCCATCTCGAGGGCATCTCGCTGCTCGGCACGCTCGGCGTGGGCGAGGTGGTCTGTGGACCGGCCGTGACGGTCCTCTTCGCGCCGTCGGACCGCAAGGGCGAACCGCAGGACGTCTATCACAATGCGATCGACAATGCGCCGGAGGGCGGCGTCCTCGTCTGCGACGCCTCCTGCGCGGCCGGCTCCTGCTCGGGTGAACTGATGAGTACCGGCGCCAAGATGCGCGGCGCGGCGGCGACCGTCGTCCACGGCTCGGTACGCGACCTCGCGCAGGTCAGGGCGCTCGGCTATCCACTGTTCGGCACCGAGGCGAGCCCGGTCGGCGTGACCGGCAAGAAGGAACCGAAGCAATCGCAGGTGCCGATCACGGTTGGCCGGGTGACGATCCGTCCCGGCGACGTGATCTTCGGTGACATTGACGGCGTTGTGGTCATCCCGAAGGAGCGGGTCCGCGACGTGGCCGATGCCGCGGACGAACTCGGCCGCAACGAGGCGGCCGCGCGCAACCGCATCCTCGCAGGAGAACGGCTGCAGTCTGTCTGGCCCGTGAACTGAGGGATCGAACCTCGTTGCAAGTTCGAAGATTGGCGACCCGAGAGCCGACTCCGGCTTTCCGGGTCACTGGTCGGCGACAAATTCCGGATAGAGCGCGGTGGCGAGGTCTCGTATCGCTTCCGCGGTGCGTGGGCCGAAACCGAGCATGAATGGACCATCCAGAACGATCAGCGAGCGGTTCGCCGCGGCAGGCGTGGTCCGCAGCGCCGGGACGGCGAACACTTCCTCAGGCGTCGGGCCGCCGGCGCCATTGCCCATCATCAATATCGTGTCCGGCGCCATGTCGAGCAGCACCTCTTCCGAGACCGCCTTGTAGCCCTTGACGCCGGTGAACGGATTGATGCCGCCGGCGTGGCCGATGATCGCGTCCGCCGCGGTTTCGTCGCCGGCCGCGCTGAGCCGCAGGAGCCCGTGGAAGAACAGGACCTTCTTGCGGGCGTGATCGGGAACGCGCTCCGCCAGACGCGCGGCCGCCTCGAAATCCGCGCTCACCGACCGGGACAATTCCTGCCCCTCGGCATCCCGGTCCAGGGTCGCGGCGATGAGCGCGATCTTCTTGGCTATCCCGGCCAGCGAATTGTCTTCCGGAACGAACACCACCGCGATGGAAAGTGATTTGAGGATGTCGACGACCTCGGGCGGTCCGATGTCCTCCGCTGCAATTATGAGGTCGGGACGCAACGCCAGCAGTCCTTCGGCGGAGAGCGCACGCCGGTAGCCGACATTAGGTTTTTCAGCCGTCTCCGCCGGGTATTTGCTGCTTCGGTCAAGCCCGATTATCCGCTCGCCCGCTCCCAGCGCGAAGGCGATCTCCGTTACATCCGGGCCGAGCGTCACGATACGCTCAAGGGAGACGATTTTCACCTGGCGACCAAAGGCGTCGACGACGGTTCGTTCCCCTGCCGAGGACTGCGCCGGGGCCAGCGCAACCGCACACAGGATCGCCGTCAGAGCCGCAATCCTTTTCAGCGCGGCGCCGAGCGAACTCGTCGAATGATGGAACTGCATCTGCCCCTGCCTCCTATCCTTGGACGCAGCCTTGATAAGGCGGTCCATCCGCTCTGTAAATAAACTTGAGCTAAAGACTCATCTTTATTGACATGTCGATGCGCCTTTCCTATCCATCGCTCGTTCCAGCCCGCCACATCGCAGAAGCGGTTCAGCCAGCCGGTCTGCACTCGGCGCCTGTCCGGACCGGACAGGCCTCGTTCATGAATCGTGGCTTGCCGGCGCAACAGTCATTGCCCGGACCACTTGGAATTGGGGGCTTTGATGGCTGTTTTCTCTCGTTCGCGAAATCTCTTGTCGGCCAGTACGGCCGCGCTGATCGTTCTCTGTGCGCCTTCACATGCGCAGGAAGGAGCGTCCGCCACCACGCCGAAGAAAGCGCGCGTCACGCTGCTCGACAGGCTCGTCCTCTCGGCGACCCGCATAGACGAAGCCGTCATCGATGCGCTGGCGGCGGAAAGCAGCGTGGACCAGGAAGAACTCGACCGAATCCAGGCGGACAACGCCGCCGACATTTTCCGAGCCGTGCCCGGCGTGGCGGCCTCGACCAACGGCGACGATCCCGCGACCTCGATCAATATCCGCGGCATGGAGCAGTATGGGCGCGTCGTCGTCACGCTGGATGGCGCGCGCCAGGATTATTGGCGCGTCGGGCACGGATCCGGTTCCTTTTATGTCGAGCCGGAACTCCTGAAGGAAGTGACGGTCATCCGCGGGCCGGTCTCCAATACGTTCGGCACCGGCGGCATCGGCGGTGTCGTCGCCTTCGAGACCATGGATGCCGGCGACTTCCTTCGGCCTGAGGAAACCTGGGCGATGAGCGAGAAGCTCGGCTACGAGACCAATGGCAACGGCTTCACGACCAGCACGGTCGGCGCCTACCGCTTCAACGAGAACGCCGACATCATCGGCAACATCAATTATCGCGACTGGGACGACTACGTCGACGGCAACGGCGACGTAGTGCCTTGGACCGGCGACACGGTGCTCAGCGGTTTTGTGAAGGGCACGTTCAGGCCGGCCGATGGGCACGAAATCAAGCTCGGCATGATCCAGCAGAATTACGACGACGTCATCACCGGCTCGAGCGGCTCGCCCACCGCCTCGCGCTGGGACGCCGACACGACCAACCAGACCTATACCGGCTCGTACACATACCAGCCTGACGACAACGACTGGGTCGATTTCGCCCTGAACGTCTACCACAACCGCACGCGCGCCGATCAGGTGAAGTTCTTTCAATTGCCGGATGACGAGCGCTACTACGAGGTGGAGACGACGGGCTTCAACGCCTACAACTCCTCGCTGTTCGAAGGTTACGGTTTCGAGCACACCTTCACCTATGGCGTCGACTATCATCATCTGGTCGGCAAGTCGGACTACAGCCATTTCGGCGCGGGCACGCAGGATGCGTATGGCGGCTTCCTGCAATGGAAGGGCAATCGCTCGGACTGGCTCGAGATCATCGCGGCGATCCGCTACGACGGGTATGAGCTGGACGGCCAGACGGACACGCTTGAAGACGCCTCGCTCAGCGGCAACCATCTGTCGCCCCGCCTGACCGTCGGCGTCACGCCCGTCGAAGGACTGCAGTTCTACGGCACCTATGCGGAAGGCTACCGCGCCCCGACCGTGCAGGACGTTTTCCGCGGCGGCGGCGCGCATGGCGCGCCGGACACTTATGTGCCCAACCTGTTCCTGCAGCCGGAGGTCGCCAAGAGCTGGGAGGCGGGAGTGAACGTCAAGTATGACGACATCCTCACGCTCGACGATTCGCTGCGCGGCAAGATCAATCTCTTCCACACCGACGTCGACGATTACATCGAGGTCGATCTGACCAATCCCCTGAGGATGGCCCAGAATTTGGGCGATGCGCGCCTGCGCGGCATCGAGATCGAAAGCATATACGATTTCGGCTGGGGCTTCGTGAACGTCGCGGGAGCATTGATCGACGCCGAATACACCAGCGGTCCCTATGAGGGACAGCCGCTCAGCAACACGCCGCTGAACCGCTTTTCGGCGACGCTCGGCCTGCGGGCGCTCGAAGACCGCCTGGTCTATGGCGTGCAGTTCCTCAGCGTCGGGGAAGTCACGCGCACCAGGCGCACGAACTCCACCATCAACCTTCCGCCGGAAGTCGACCCCGGGTTCGAGCTGGTCAACCTGTTCGCCGAATGGCAGGCGACCGACGATCTGAAATTCGCGGCCGGCGTCGAGAACATATTCGACGTGTCCTACACCGATCCGCAATCGTCCTGGGCCGGAAGCGCCATTACCGAACAGGGCAAGGGCCGTACGCTGAAGGTCAGCGTGACCGGCCGCATCGGCGGCTGACCAGGAGATCAAGCAAGATGAGCCAGAAGATGAAAAGCCGCGCCGAACTCTCTTTCGTCCACCTCGACGACTATCTGCCAAAAATCGTCGACCGGCTCGCGAGCTTCGAGGCGACCGTCGAGCAGCGGCCCGACGGCTTCGCCTTCGATTATCCCTACGGCACCGCCTTCCTGGGAAC
>JAEYXI010000507.1 GCA_023428515.1 Pseudomonadota bacterium
TTGCGCAGCACGAGGCCGGGCATGGCGATACCATCAGAGAGAACGACGCTGCCGCGCGCGGCCGCATCGGGAGCATCCATGCCAGCATCGACGATTCTCGCCGTCACGCCTTCGCTGCCCGTCTGGCGCGAGAAGGAATGCGTGATGCCGTCGAGCCGTTCGCCGCCCGCCATGATGTAGCCGCGGAGCGGGAGGCTGACATAGCCGTCGTGATGGAGCAGCTGCGTCCTCAGGCCGGCCTCGTCGAGCATCTTCTGGATGACCGCGAAGCTTTCGGCCTCCTCGGGCGACCCGCTCAGGCGAACGTTTTTCGACACGGCAGCCGTGATATCGAAGAGATGCTGCCCGGTCAGTCCGGTCTTGAGGTCCGCCAGTTGTGCTTCGACGCCGTTCTTCATGATGTTCATCCGTGTGCCTGCTAGTTCAGCGATTTGTCCTTGGTCTCGGGCATCATGAAGAAGTAGACGATGGCGCCGATGACGTTGATTATGATCACGTAGGTGACGAAGACCTCGCCCATGCCGTGACTGTTCAGCCATTGGCTGATGTAGGGCGCGGTGCCGCCGAAGAGCGCGACCGCCAGCGCGTAGGGCAGCGAGATACCGGCCGTGCGGACCTCCGGCGGGAATTGCTCGACGATGATCGCGCAGGAATTCGCGCCGTAGAGCGAATAGATCGCCACGCCCGCCAGCTGTACGAACAGGATCGTGGAGAACGAGGCGGTGAGCATCGCCAGCAGCGGATAGGTCAGCACGACGTAGAGGATGGCGCCTGCCAGGAATGTCGCCCGCCTGCCGAAGCGATCGGACAACATGCCGGCGAGCGGCAAGAGCACCATCAGGGCGGCAAGCGAAATGGTATTCGCCCGCAGCGCATCGCTCAGCGTCGCGTCCACGGTGGTGCGCGCATAGGTCGGCAAATAGATGATCCACATGTAGTAGACCACGGTCGGCGCCAGCGTGACCAGGATGACGCGCAGCACCGCCCCCGGATAACGGGTGATCGCCTCGGTCAGCGGATTGCTGACCGCCCGGCCGGTCTTCTGCGCATTGACGAAGCTTTCAGGCTCGGGGACGGAGCGCCGCAGCCAGAGACCGACGATGCCAAGCGCAGCGCCGATGAGGAACGGAATGCGCCAGCCGTAGGAAGCCATATCTTCCGCCGAGAGGAAGCCGGTGAGGAGCGCGGCGGTTCCGGAAGCCAGGAGGGTTCCGCCGACGACGGATACCTGCTGAAACGAACCGAGGAAGGCGCGCTTCCCTGGAGGGGCATGCTCGACGATAAAGGCCGCGGACGATCCGAACTCGCCACCGGCGGAGAAACCTTGCATCAAGCGCGCGACCACCAAGAGCAGCGGCGCCAGCAGTCCGATCTGCCCGGCCGTCGGCGTCAGGCCGATGATCAGGGAACCCGCCGACATCAGGAAGATGGTGAAGGCGAGCGCGCTCTTGCGGCCGAACCGGTCGGCATAGGAACCGATGATCGCCGCACCCAGCGGACGCATGAAGAACCCGACGGCGAAGACGAGAAACGCGGAGAGAAGGTTGGCGGTGGGATCGCCGGTGAAGAATTGCGATGCGAAGATTGGGGCGAGGAAGGCATAGATCGCCCAATCGTACCACTCGACCAGATTGCCCACGCTGCCTGCCAGCACGGGCCGAACATAGGCCTTTTGCCCGCTATCAACTCTTTCCGAAGCCACCGACATTCCTGCAACCCCTGTAAGAAAATCGCGCCTCCTGGCGCATTCCTGCGTTTGATAATTTAAATCTGACATATTACAACACATAAATCCAGATTATCGGAGATTCCAATCATCAATGAGGATTGATATGACTGAATCACTCGACGATCTGGATCGGCTGATCGTTTCCGGCCTTTATCTCAATCCTCGCGCATCCTGGGGCCAGCTCGCGCGAGCGCTACGGACATCCGAGGCGACGGTCGCGCGACGGGCGCAAAGGCTGTTCGCCTCCGAAAAGGTTGCGGTGGTCGGTGTCGTCGATCGCTTCGCGGGCGAGGACACCCTGGCCGTAGTCGCCCGCATCACCTGCAAGCCCGGACATGTGGAACGTGTGGCGCAAGCCCTGGCGCGCGAGGCATCCGTGCGATTTGTCGCCATCATTACTGGCTCTTCGGCCTGCCTGGCCGAGATTGTCGGCGCCGATCACGAAGCACTCGTTTCCGTCCTCGACGGCAGCATAGGCGCCATCGAAGGCGTCTCCGGCATCGATACGCAGGTCATCATGCAAACCCTCTCGGGAACCCATCAATGGATGCCGGAAGCAATACCGGACGAGATGATGGCCGAACTCGGGGCGGAGCCACGCCATGCCAAAGCCGTCCAACGCACGACGGAGACCGTCGTCCTCACCGAGCAGGAGCAGGTGATGGTTGAAGCGTTGCGCGCGGACGGGCGCACATCCCTGGTCGACATCGCCGCGAGAATCGGCTCCAGCCAGTCGACCGCCCGGCGCCGGATCGAAGCTCTCGTCGACAGAGATATCCTGCACTTCAGGTTGCTGGTGGAGCCGTCCCTGCTTGGCTATGGCGCGGAAGTGATGTTCTGGATGCAGGTTCCGCCGGGAAATCTGAACGACGTCGCCGGCAATCTCACTGAGCATGCAGCGTTGCGGTATCTGGTCGCGACCGCAGGCCCGACCCACCTCTTTGGAAGCGCCGTGCTCAGAACATCGACCGACATGCTCGATTTCTCCACCGACGTCCTCGGCCAGGCATCGAACACCCCGGCAGAACTTCAGCTCGTGCTAAGGCCGGTCAAACGGCATTGGCACGTGCTGTAGGCGTCGCCCGAAAAGCGGCGGCAGGACGGCCGCCGCGATGTCGGCCTAGCGCAGCGTTGCGAGCAAGCCCGCCATCAGCCGGCCGCGCTCGACCAGGCTTTCGGTGACGATGTATTCTTCCAGCGTATGCGGCCGGTCGCCCCGTGCACCCAGCCCGTCGAGCGTTGGAATACCCATCGCGCCGGTGAAGTTGCCGTCCGATCCGCCGCCCGAGCTCTGGTGCGGGATCTCGAAGCCAAGATCCTTGGCGAGCGCGCTGGCGTGTTCGTATAGCGCCCAGGAAGCGTCGGTCTTCGTCCAGACCGGGCGCACCACGCCGGTCTCCACCTTGACCTGCACATCGGCTCCGACAGGGGTCAGCGCATGCATGCGCTCGATCGCCTCGGCGAGCTTCTCGTCCGTGGTGGCGGAAACCAGCACCTGCGCGTCGCAGGTCGTGGAGACGCAGTTCACCCATTGCCCGCCATGGACGACACCGACGCTGTAGCCGGCATCGGCGTCCGTCATCGCCTCGATGGCAACGATCTGATGGGCCATCTCGCGGATCGCCGACACCCCTTCGCCGAGCCTGAGGCCGGCATGGCTCGGCCGGCCATGGGTGGAAAGCGCGAAACGCGCAATGGCATATCGGCCGGTGACCACGCCGCCGTTTCGGCGGCCTGGCTCCGGAACCAGCACATATTTATGCCGGGCGGCTTCGGCTTCTATGACCTGCCTCGTGCTCGGGCTGCCGACTTCCTCGTCGCCGGTGAAGAGCACTGTGATCGGCAAGGGCGTATCTATCGCGGCGCGGCGCAATTGCCGGATTGCTTCCAGCGAAAGGTAGTTGCCGGCCTTCATGTCGAGTGCGCCGGGTCCGAAGCAGTTCTCTCCCTCCCGCCGCCATGGAAAGACATCGAGCGTGCCGACCGGGTGGACCGTGTCGAGGTGTCCGAGAACCAGGATGCCGGGCTCGCCCTGCTTCTCGTGAGCGAACGTACCTTTCACGCTGTCGCCAAAGCCCATATGGCCTGGAATACGCTGGATATCGGCTCCCATGATGTTGAGATCGCGAGCCGCCATGTCCATCATGCCGTTCACGGCCTCGCGGTCATAGGTCGGGCTCTCCTGCTCCACCCATCGCTTGACGCCCTTGACCATGTCCTCGAGATCGAAAGGCAACTGCGTAAAATTCACATTATCCGGTATGCTCACGCTATTCCTCGTTACTTGCGTATCGCTGTGCAATATGTTTACATCGCTGCTATAGTAGGGGCAATTTTGGCGCAGCGTCAAATCCTCGACCGCTACTGCATCGGACAATGAAAAAACGAGGGAGGGAACCCGGTGGGCAACAAGGTCGGCAGACCCAAGAAGCGTGCCGAGGATGAACGCGAAAAGCCCGACAGGCTCTTCGTCGAAGCGCTGGCGCGCGGCTTCAGGGTGCTGGAAGCATTTTCCGATCCCCCCGGGCCAATGTCGCTCTCGGACATCGCGGAGGCGACCGAACTTGACAAGAGCGCGGCACAGCGCCTTGTGCATACGCTCCTCAAGCTCGGCTATCTCGAGCGGGTGGCGGGTGGCGTGGTTCCCGGCCGGAAATTGCTGGACAGGTCGTTCGACTACCTGCGCGCGACACCGCTGGTCAACCGCGCCATCCCCATCCTGGCGGATCTCAGGCGGGCGGTGCAGGAACGCGTCGATCTCAGCCTTTTCGATGATCTTTCAATGCTTTATCTCGTCCGCATGCAAAGCAAGCGGGATACTTTCTATGCCCATCTGATCGGTCGCCGCGTGCCTACCTTCTGCACGTCGGGGGGCCGCGCCGTGCTGAGCCACCTGCCCGAGAATCACGTGATGGACATCCTGTCGCGGTCGGACCGGCGCAAGCTGACGCCGCGGACGACGACCGACATTCGGGAAATCCTGGACCGGATCGCCGAAGTCCGGGAAACCGGCTACTCGCTGGCCATTGAGGAGGTTCTGGTGGGCGAAGTCGCGGTGGCGGCCGCCGTGCTGGACACCAAGGGCACCCCTGTCGGCGCCATTCATATCGCCGCGTCGCTGGCGGAATGGGACCCCAAGGAATTCGTCAAGCGCGTCGGGCCGCTCGTGACCGCCGCTGCCGCCGGCCTGCGGGCGGCCTGAGTCCGCGCTACTGCTTCATCGTTGTCTAGCCGGCTTGCTTGACAAGCGAGTTTTCCGCGCCCTAGACTAATTTGCAGTTCAACCGTATCGTACAGCAATACTGGGGCCAGTATGAGCGAGGCGCTTCAAGGCGACGGCAGGAATTCGACGGAAGCTCCTCTTCTAGACGTTTCCGGTCTCGCCTATGACTACGCCGGCATCGGCGCTGTCAGCGACTGCGCCCTGCAGATACCGAAGGGCCGCATCGTCGCGCTGATCGGCGGCAACGGCGCCGGCAAGACAACCAGCGTCAAGATGATCGCGGGCGCGTTGCGTCCGAGGCGCGGCGCCATCCGGTTCGACGGCCAGGACATCACAGGCCTCCCCGCCCATCGTGTCGTCGAATTGGGCCTTGCGCTTGTCCCGGAGGGCCGGCTGGTCTTCCAGCAGCTCACCGTGCGCGAGAATCTGCTGCTGAGCGGCCACGTCCAACGCGGACGGGCGCAGCTGCAGTCCAATCTCGATCGCGTGTTCGGCCTCTTTCCGCGCCTTGCCGAGCGCAAATCCCAGAACGCGGGATCGCTGTCGGGCGGCGAGCAGCAGATGCTGGCGATCGGGCGCGGCCTGATGACCATGCCCAGGCTTCTGATCCTCGACGAACCCTCGCTGGGGCTCAGCCCGATCCTCGTGTCGACGATCTTCTCGCTGGCGCGCAAGCTCAACGAAGAGGGCATCAGCGTCCTGCTGGTCGAGCAGAACGTCCACCAGACGCTGGCGATCGCCGACTACGCATATGTGCTCGAAAAGGGACGCGTCGTGCAGAGCGGCGAAGGACGTCAGCTGCTGAACGATCCGAAAGTCAAGGAAGCTTACCTCGGGCTGGCGTGAACCGCCAACGAGGCCAATGGGAGAATGAAATGGACAGACGTGATTTCTTGAAGACCGGAACCGCCCTGGCCTTGGCCGGGGCCATGCCTCGCGTCGCGATGGCGCAGGAAAACAAGATCGTCTTCGGCGGCTCCGTGCCGATGACGGGAGCAGCGGCCGAAACCGGCCTGAACGTCATGCGCGGCTACGAATGCGCCGTGAAATTCGTGAACGAGGAAAAGGGCGGCGTCGAGGTTGCCGGCAAGAAGTACCAGCTGGAACTGAGCCTGTTCGACGACGCGAGCGATCCGGCCCGCGCGTCCACACTGATCCAGCGCCAGGTCGACGAAGGCATCGGCCTCTTCCTCGGATCGTTCGGCAGCAACATCGTCCTGCCGACCTGCGCCATCACCGAAGGAGCTGGCCGCATCATGGTGCAGGCGGGCGGCGGTTCCGACTTGATCTTCACCCAAGGCCGCAAGCGCGTGTTCGGCCTCTTCCCGCGCGCCTCGCAACAATTCGTCTCGTCGGTCAAGATGTTCCAGGAGCTGGACCCCGCCGTTAAGAGCGTCAGCATCATCTACACCAACGACCCCTTCTCCAAGTTCCAGGCCGAGGGCGCGAAGGCGAGCATCGAGGCTGCGGGCATCAGCGTTCCCGATTTCATCGCCCTGCCCGCGCAGGTCAACGACGTTTCGAACGTGCTGACGACGATCCGCCAGAGCACTCCCGACGTGCTGGTCTGCACCACGCATGACGAGGCCTCGATCCTGATCACCCGCCAGATGGTGTCGACCAACACCGACGTCGCGATGCTCTACCAGACGCTCGGACCGCAGACGACCGCCTATAAGGAAGCCCTCGGCAACTACTCCAACGGCGTCGTGGCGCAGTCCTACTGGTCCGAACGCGCCAAGTTCAAGGGCGAGTATTTCGGCAGCTCCGGCGATTTCGCCACCTACTACAGGGCGAATTTCGACCGCGACCTCACCTACCACATGGCAAGCGGCGCCGCCTGCATCGTCAGCTATCTCGAAGCGATCAAGAAAGCCGGGACGCTCGACCTCGATCCGGTGCGCGACGCCCTGTCGGCGCTCGATTTCGAATGCTTCTACGGCCACGTCCGCTTCACGCCGGAAGGCGACGGAGATCCGGCGATCCTCGGGCCGCTCCTCATCCAGCGCCAGAACGGCGAGATGGAAGTGATCTCGCCCGCGGAAAACGCCTCGGCGAAGGCCATCTATCCGGCGCCGAAATGGGCGGAGAGGGCGTAACGCCCAAAGCAGCAAGACGGATTGATCTTGCCAACGGGGGCCTGCGCAAGCCCGCAGGCTCCTTGGACCATTTAGCAGGGAACGACCCATGGCAGCCCTCCCCCTCCTCGAATTAGGTCCCGATCCGCGCGAGCGCGGCGCCGTTCACGGCTCCACGCTGGCGAACGCGATCCGCGACAACGTCGCGACCTATATCGACCGCTTCGAGGCCGGCGGCGCCAGCCGGCGGAAGGTGCTTTCCGACAGCGAGCAATGGCTCGCCTTCATCCAGGGGGACAATGCCGAATATGCGGATGAGATGGCGGCGATCGCCGAGGCCTCCGGCGTCTCGCTCACCGAAATCGCCATGCTCAACGCTCGGTACGAGATCACCTATTCCGTATTCGGCCAAGAGGCACGCAGCGTCAATCCACGCCCGGAACATGAGCAGGAGGGATGCACCTCCTTCGGCCTGATGCCGGAAGCGACGGCCAATGGCCACACCCTTCTGTGCCAGAACTGGGACTGGCTCGAACGCGTGCAGGGTCGCGCCTTCGTGCAGCGGGTTCATCGCTCCTCAACGCCAGGCCAGGGCAAGCCCGACTTCATCGGTTTCAGCGAGGCCGGCATCGTGGGCTCGAAGATGGGCGTCAACGCGGCCGGCATCGGGCTTTGCGTCAACGGCATCGTCACGCCGCGCGACGGCATGAACGGGATCCGCAAGCCATTCCACGTCCGCTGCAGGGAGATCCTCGACGCCTGGCGCTTCGACCAGGCGTTGCTGCCGGTGGTCCAGACCGACCGCACGGCATCGAGCAACTTCCTGATCGGTCATTCCGACGGCGAGATGATCGACATCGAGGCGACCCCCGACCACTGCGCCTATCTCTATCCCCAGAACGGAATGGTGGTGCATGCCAACCATCTCGTGCGCGAGGACCGCGTGGCGTCGCAGATGGAGCGGATCGCTCCCAATACGCTCTACCGCGGCGCGCGCACGGAACGGCTGCTGCGCTCCGGTTCCGGCAAGGTCGATTTCGACAGACTGCGCAGCGTCATGACGGACCATTTTTCCGCCCCCGCCGCGATCTGCCGACATGCCGACACGGCGCTGCCGGAAGCCAAGCGGGTCATCACGGTCGCCGCAATCGTCCTCGATCTCGACGATCGCGTGCTCTACGCGACCGACGGCCCGCTTTGCCAGTCGGATTTCCAGACATTCCCGCTCTACGCCAAGAATTCTACCAGCAACGCAGCATAAGGACGACGCGAAATGGACGACATGAATCCGATCCCCTGGCCCAACGGGGCGCGTTGCGCCGTCATGCTTACCTTCGATTTCGACGCCGAGACGTTGTGGCTGTCGCGCGACCCCGACAATGCCCGCCGTCCCGGAGTTCTCTCGCAGGGCGTCTATGGCGGCAAGACCGGCGTGCCGAAGATCCTGGAACTGCTGCGCGAGGAAGAGCTCAAGGGCACCTTCTTCACCCCCGGCTGGACGGCCGAGAAGTACCAGGATCGCATGGAAGCGATCGTCGCCGGCGGCCACGAGATCGGCCATCACGGCTATCTGCACGAATGGATCGACCCCGACTATCCCGAAAAAGAACGCGAGGCGCTCGAGAAGGGCCTGGAGTCGCTTAAGAAGTCGGTCGGCATCCGCCCCGTGGGATATCGCTCGCCCGCCGTCGAGACCTCCGACAACATGATCGGCATGCTGCAGGAATACGGCTTCCTCTACGACAGCTCGCTGATGGACCAGGTCAGCCCCTACCGGCATATCCTCAAGGACGGCAAGCGCGGCCCGGTCGAATTGCCCTGGCATTGGAGCATCGATGATGCGCCCTACACGCTGTTCGCGATCAAGACGCCGCGCGCGATCATGACCAACGAGCACATCCTGAGCATCTGGAAGCAGGAGTTCACCGAGATCTATCGCTGGGGCGGCCTCGTTAATGTCGTCACCCATCCGCAGATCATCGGCCGGCCGTCCAGGCTTGCCATGCTCCGGGAATTCATCGCCTTCATGCGCCGCTCGCCCGACGTCTGGTTCGCCACGGGCAAGGAAGTGGCAGAGGCATGGGCTTCCAAAGAGACTAGCTAATCGAAAGCCGTAGCCCGCGATGATATTGTTTCTGCAAACCACATTGAACGGACTGGTGCTGGGGGGATTGTACTCCCTGGCGGCGGTCGGCTTCTCACTGGTCTTCGGCGTCATGGGGATCGTCAACCTTACCCATGGCATCTTCGTCATCGCGGGCGCCTACGGCGCGCTGCTCCTTTACAGGGAACTGGGGCTAGATCCGCTTCTGGCGGTGATCCCCGTCGGCGCGGTTCTTTTCGCCGTCGGCTATCTCTACCAGCGGACGATCATCCACTGGGCGGTGTCGCGCGCCACGCTGGTTGCCTCGCTCGTCGTCACCTTCGGCGTGGCGATGATCGTGCGCAACATCATGCAACTGATATTCGGCCCCGACGCCCAGACGATCACGCCGAGCTACTCCTTCACCAGCCTGACGTTCGGCCCGCTGCAGATCGACCTGGTGCGCGTGCTCGCGCTCTGCGCGAGCCTCGTCCTGCTGCTGTTGCTGGCGCTGGTGCTGGTACGCACGCATTTCGGACGCGCCGTGAGGGCTACCGCCCAGCAGCCGCTGGCGGCGGAGCTTTCCGGCATCAACGTGCGCAACCTGCATGGCCTGACATTCGGCCTCAGCGCCGCGTTGGCCGGCGCCTCGGGCGCGATCATCGGCATCGTCCAGCCGTTTTCCGCCGCCAGCGAAGTCACCTGGACGCTCAACGCATTCATCGTCGTGGTGCTCGGCGGCATCGGCAGCCCGGCGGGTGCATTGATCGGCGGCATCCTGCTCGGCCTGATCAACGCCTACACCGCACAATACATCGGGCCGTCCCTGACCACCGCGATGATGTTCCTCGTCCTCGTGTTCATGCTGCTCGTCCGCCCGCAAGGCCTGCTGGGCAATGCTTTCGGGGAAACCAGATGAGACGTCCGCTCGCAATCATTCTCGGCGTCGCCGTCGTCGTCCTGGCTGCCCTGCTGCCGATCTGGCTCGGACCGTTCTACACGCGCGTCGTCCAGTTCTTCTTCTTCTCGGCTGCACTTGCCGTGGCATGGAACATACTGGGCGGGTTCGCCGGCTACTGGAGTTTCGGGCATACGGTCTTCATCGGCATGGGTGCCTTTGCAGCAGCCCATTTCGGCATGCAGGTCGGCACGTTCGGCACCGGGCCTGTCTCCATGATCCTGCCCCTGCTCTTCGCCGGCCTGGTCTGCGGCGGGTTCGCGGCGCTCATCGCCTATCCGGTGCTCAGGCTTCGCGGGATCTATTTCGCCATCGTAATGCTCGGCGTCAGCCAGGCTGTGGGCGAACTCGCCAACAACGTCTCCTGGTTCCAGGGCGACGTCGGCCTCTTCCTCGCCAGCCCGGTTCCTTCCGGCATGGCTCCCGAGGACTTCTTCTACTACATCTTCGGCGGCCTGCTGCTTCTCGCCTTCCTGCTCAGCCTGCTAATCCGCAATAATCGCCTCGGCTACGGGCTGCTTGCCATTCGCGAGGACGAAGACACGGCCATGATGCTCGGCGTGGCGACGGAGCGGTTCAAGATCATCGCCTTCGTCCTGTCGGCGGTGCTCGTCGGGCTTCTCGGCGCGGTCTATGGCTATAGCGTCGGCTATTTCACCACATACACCGTGTTCCGGCTCGATTTCAGCCTGAACATGATCGTCTTCTGCCTGATCGGCGGGATCGGCACCCTGTTCGGCCCGATCATCGGCACGGCGGTGATGCTCTTCCTGACGCAGGTCCTGCTCTCGCGCTTCCTCGACATCCACCTCCTCATCACCGGCCTCCTCGTCGTCGCGATCATCCTTCTCATGCCGGGTGGGATACTGGGCGCCCTGACACGCAACCGGCGCAAGAACCTGCCGAAGGAAGCCACCGTGGAGTCCAGGCCGTGAGCGAGATGATCCTTTCCGGCCGCGGCGTGACGAAGAAGTTCCGCGGCCTCACCGCGATCGAGAATGTCGATTTCGACATTCCGGAAGGCACGATCTACGGCCTCATCGGGCCGAACGGCGCCGGCAAGTCGACGCTGTTCAACCTGATCACTGGATATTACGAGTTGAGCGCGGGGGAGATTCAGTTCCGTGGCGCTTCGACGGCGGGTGTGCCGACCTATCGGCTCAACCAGCGCGGCATCGCCCGCGCCTTCCAGATATCGAAGCCCTTCCCTGCCCTGACGGTGAAAGAGAACGTCAGCGGCGGCGCCATGTTCGGCCGCCCGGAGCGCGTCGATCCCGAAAAGGTGACGATGGAAGCGCTGCGCACGGCCGGCATCGAGGACCTGGCGGACCGCACCGCGCAGGGCCTGACGGTCGGCTCGCTACGCAAGCTGGAGATCGCACGCGCCATCGCGACGCGGCCAAGCCTGCTTCTCGCGGACGAGCCCTGCGCCGGCCTCAACCCGACCGAGACGGAAGAGATGGTCAGATGCCTGCGCAATGTGCGCGAGCGCGGCACGACAGTCTGGCTGGTCGAACACGACATGAAGGCCGTCACCAGCATCTGCGACAGGATCATCGTGATCGACGCCGGCCGCAAGATCGCCGAAGGCACGCCCAAGGAGGTCGTCAGCAATCCGAAAGTGATCTCCGCCTATCTCGGCGCGCCGCTGCCGGAGGAGTCCGCCTCGCATGCCGGCTGATCACCTCGGCGCCGGCATACTGAAGCCCTTGGAAATCGATGATGCGGCGATCCTCGCAGGGATCGTCGAATGGGTCGGGATGGAAACGCCGTCGGATCGGCCCGATCTGATCGAGAAGTTTCTCGATCATGTGCAAGCCTCCTTCGAAGGGCTGCCTGTCGGCATCCGCCGCGTGCCGCCGCGCGACGGTTTCGGCGGCCATATGGTCCTTACCTACGCGCCGGATGGCTGCAACCTGCCGCCTGCCCTGCTGATGGGCCATGTCGACACGGTCTGGGCTGCGGGCACGCTGGAGCAGCGCCCGGTCCGCCGCGAGGGGGACCGGGTCTACGGTCCCGGCATATACGACATGAAGGCTGGCTCCTATATCGCCACGGAAACGTTGCGCCGTCTCGCCATCGCCGGGCATGTTCCGCCGCGGCCGATCGTGGTGCTGCTGAACAGCGACGAGGAGATCGGCAGCGACTCCTCCCGAAGCCTGATCGAAGAACTCGCCGGCGAGGCCGCATTCGTGCTGGTGCCAGAGCCGGCGGTCGGCCCTGGCATCGCCGCGGTGACCTCCCGCAAGGGATGGGGCCGCTTCACGATCCGCGCGCATGGCCGCTCGGCCCACGCAGGCGGCAACCTTGCGGAAGGCCGCAGCGCGATCCGCGAGATTGCCCGGCAGGTCATCGACATCGAAGGCCTGAACGACACCGTGCCCGAAGCGTCCTTCAATGTTGGCACGGTTCGCGGCGGCACGCGCGGCAACGTCGTTCCCGCCGAAGCGGAGATAGAGGTCGACATGCGCATGACGGACGCGGCGACCGGCGATCGCATGCTGCAGCACATCCTTTCACTCACGCCGCACGGGTCGGATGTCCGGCTCGATATATCCGGCGGCATCAACCGTCCGCCCTTCCTGCGCAGCGCCGCGGTTGGCCAGCTCTACGAGAGCACTCGGAATCTCGCCGGGAAACTGGGCTTCGACCTGCCGGAGACCGCGCGCGGCGGCGTGTCGGACGGCAATTTCGCCGCTGCGCTCGGGCGGCCTGTCCTTGACGGGCTCGGCTGCGGCGGCCACGGCGCGCATGCCGAAGACGAGCATATCCTCGTCTCGACCATCGCCTCGCGCGCAGCCCTCATCCATGCCATGCTCATGTCCGCCGATTTCCAGTCGGAGGCGCTGGGCGAACGGGATCAGCCGGCCTGATCAGTTATCCCTGTGCGAATCGGCCTGCGCGCATCTAACGGCTTTCGCAAATCCAAACCTGCATTGAACCTTTGGTGCGGTTGTTCCACAGGTAGTAAGGCAACGCCGTCAGCGTACAATCCTCGACTGCCGGCGGCGCGCTGCGGTAAAGCCCCTCGCCCCACCCTTCATCCGTCACGCGCTGCGCGGCCGCTGTTAGGGCGACGATACCGTCGAACATGTCGCTCCTCTCCTCAGCCTTGACGTTCGCGCCACGCGGCAGTTCCATCTGCTGAACACGACCTCCCGGGTTGTCGGTTTCCTCGACGCAATAAACCAGCGGTCCGCGCTTCAGCGCCACGCGGCCGACGTCTTCCTTGACCGCCGGATGGGCATAGATGCGCTCGGGCGGCATCGGCAGCTCGAGCGCGATCCTGTCGCCTTTTTGCCAGGTCCGCCGGATCGACAGATAGCCCGCTTCGGTGCCGTTCTTCACATCGACCGGCTCGCCGTTGACCGAGGCGGTGGCGCCTTGCGTCCAGCCGGGAATACGGAGCTTGACGGTAAAGTCGGCCGGCCCCTCCGGGTTTACCTCGATCGCGATCGAGCCCGACCATGGATAGGTGCTGGTCTCGCGGAGAAACACCTTGCTGCCGGAAAGCTCGACCGTGGTCGAGACGCCTCCGTAGAGGTGGAAGGCCACCGCGTCGTCGCTGGCCGAGACGAAATAGCCGCCGACCGACGCGACCAGGCGTGACGAATTCATCGTGCAGCATGGGCAAGTGTGCCACGCCCAGCGGCTGTGGCGGCCGTCGCTATCCAGCGGATTGGAATAGAAATAATGCTCGCCATCACGCGACAGGCCGGTAAGCGCGCCGTTGAACAGCGCCTGCTCCAGCACGTCAGCGTAGCGGCCGTCGAGGTCGAGATGCAGCATGCGCTGCGCCCAGAAGATCAGCGCGACGGAGGCGCAGGTCTCCGCATAGGCAGTATCGTTGGGCAGGTCGTAGTCCTCGGTGAAACCTTCATTCGCCGCCGCCGGTCCGAGGCCCGAGGTGATATAGATCTTCGACGCCATGACGTCGGCCCACAGCACTTCGCAGGCGCGCTTGAGGCTGCCGTCGTTGAGCTCGGCAGCGAGGTCGGCCATCGCGGAAAACATGTACATCGCCCGCACCGCATGGCCGACCACCTTGGTCTGCTCGCGCACCGGCCTGTGCGACTGGTTGTATTCGTAGCTCTTCGCCCAGAAATCTTTTGGGCTCTCGCCGCGCGCCTCGGCTTCCGCATCGAAATAATGCGGCTGGCGGCCGCGCTCGTTGATGAAGTAGGCGGCGAGGTCGAGATGCTTCTTCTCGCCTGTCAAACGATAGAGCTTGATCAGCGCCAGCTCGATCTCCTGATGACCGCAATAGCCGCGCTTCTGGCCGGGGTTGGGGCCGAAGGTCTGGCGCACATGCTCGACATAACGCTCGAGAATGTCGAGCAAACGCCGCCTCCCGGTGGCGAGGAAATAGGCGATGCCGCCTTCGAGCAGGTGACCGAGATTGTAGAGCTCGTGATTGTCCCTGAGGTTGGACCAGCGCTTGTCGGGCTCGCGCTGCAGGTACCAGCAATTGAGGTAGCCGTCGGGCGCCTGCGCCTTCTCCAGATCGTCGGTGATCTTCTCGATCTTCGCCTCGATGTCGGCGTCGCGGCGATGCGACAGCGCGTAGGACGCCGCCTCGATCCATTTGCCGACGTCGGAGTCCCAGAACACTTGCACCGTGAAATTGTGCTCGTTGCGCGGAAAGCGCAGCGGCGGCGGCGGATTGGGTAGCGTGAGCGACTCCAATATGCCGTGCTTGCCAAGCTGGACGTGCTGGCTTGGGATGGTTCGCGTCAGCACGGTCTCCAGCCGCTCGCGCCAGAATTTTCCCTCGAGCGCCACGTCGACGAAGCGGACCGGCTTGAACTCGTTCATTCGGAAGTCTCCATTCCAACGAAACGTCCCGGCGCCATCATGATGTCGATGAGGCCCGCACGACCAGTGAACAGGGACGGCGCCTGACCCCGCTCAGCCTCTTTCCGGCGATCATTTCGAGCAGGCTGTCGCCCGCCTCGCGGCCGAGCGCCTTGAGATTCATGTCGATGCTGGTCAGCGGCGGCCGCGCCGCAAGCGTCATGACGTCCCAATTGTCGAAGCCGACGATGGCGACGTCGGCGGGAACGCCAACCCCCATCTCGCGCAGCGCGTCCGTCGCGCCGCGGGCGATCTGGTCGTTGCCGCAGAAGATGGCGTCCGGCACTTGCGGCCTGGAAAACAAGTTCGCTATCGCCTCCCTCCCCCACGCCTCCGACCAGACGCCGGAGAGGTAGAAGCCATCGATCTCGGGCAGTCCGGCTTCGGCGAGCGCAGAACGATAGCCTTCGCGCCTGAGCCGCACAGCCTCGAAGTGCTCAGGCCCCGTGACATGCGCGATGCGCTTTCGGCCAAGCGATGCCAGATGCGCAACGGCGAGCATCGCCCCGCCCTCATCGTCGGGCAGCAGCGAGAGGGCGCCCGCGTCGTCAGCCTGTGAGAAGACGTAGATGACAGGCAGGCCGTGCGCGAGCGGCCCGATCGGGGGGCGCTTGTCGGCGCGGCGCGCCGTCACAACGAGGCCGTCGATGCGTTTTCCCAGAAGCTGGTCCAGATGCTGGCGTTCACGTTCCCGGTCATCGGTGGCATTGCACATGAAAACCGCGATGCCGGCTTCCGCAAGACGCTCCTCCAGCGCCTCGACGATCGGGAAGGTGAAGCGCCCGAAACTGTCGTTGGAGATGATGCCGATGGTGCGCGACTTCGCGCGGTGCAGGCTCTGCGCCAGGTCGTTCGGCCGGTAGCCGATCTCGCGCGCGACGCGCAGCACTTTTTCCCGCGTTTCCTGGCTGAGCCGACCGCCAGCGTTGAGCGCCTTCGACGCCGTGCCGATCGACACCTCGGCGATACGCGCCACGTCGCGAATGGTTGGCGCGCCGCCAAAGGCCTGCAAGGGCGGGCGATTCTCCGGGGGCGGCGGATCGGCGTCGTGCATGCTACTTCACCGCGCCGCTGAGGAAACCGGCCATGTAGTATTTCTGCAGCAGCAGATAGAAGGCCATGCAGGGGATGATCGAAATGGTGATGCCGGCCTGGAGCATGCCCCAATCTGTGCCGCCGATGCTGGTCTGCTGCCGCGCTGCGGCGAGGATCAGCGGCAAGGTGAAGGAGGAATCCTTGTTCATGATCACCAGCGCCGCCAGCAACTCATTCCAAGAGGTGATGAAGGCGAACAGCGACACGGTGATCATCGCCGGCACAACGGCAGGCAGGCAGATGTGTACGAGCACCTGGAAGCTGTTGCAGCCGTCCATGGTCGCCGCCTCTTCCAGCTCGCGCGGCACCGCCTCGAAGGCGTTGCGCATCACATAGATGCTGAACGGCAGTTGGATAGCTGTGTGGACAATGGCCAGGCCAACCAGCGAGTTGTGCAGCTTGAGCTCGACGAACAGGAAAAACAACGGCGTGAGCAGCGCCTGGTAGGGCACGATCAAGCCGAGCAGGAGCACGACGAAGAGCGCCTCCTTGCCGGGAATACGGAACTTCGCCAGTCCGTAGCCTGCGGGCACCGTCAGTGCGAGGCAGAAGACGATGGTCAGCAGTGCGGCGCCCAGGCTGTTGGAGAAATAGGTCGGCAGCCCGGCCTGATAGTTCCAGAGGCGTATATAGCTGTCGAGGCTGAGGGCGGAGGGGAAGTAGGTAGGCGGGACCGCCGCCGCCTCCTGCGTCGACTTCAGCGAGGCGAGCACGGACGCAAGCATCGGCAGCAGCATGACGGTGCAGACCGCCAAGCAGATGGCCGAGACGAGATATTTGCGGCGTCCGCGCAGGAGGCTCTCGAGGAACCCGGTTTTCGCTTCCGGAGGGCGCATCATGTCTTCGGCGGCTCCGGGGAACGCGCTCATGCGTGGCTCCGGCGGCTGAGCAGCATCTGCAGCACCGTGCAGACCAGGATGATGCCGGCGAGGATCAGCGACAGCGCCGCGCCGTAGCCGAGCTTCAGGTATGGAAATGAATTCAGGTAGATCAGGAAGACCGAGGTGGCGGTCAGGTTGCGCGGCTGTCCGGCGGTCATGATGTAGAACTGGTCGAAGGCGAGCAGCGAGCCGATGACGCTTATCAGGGTGACGAGCAGGATGGTCCTGGCGGTGAGCGGCAGCGTGATCCTGCGCACACGCTGCCAATAGCTCGCGCCGTCGACCATCGCCGCCTCGCCGATCTCGCTGGGCACGGCGTGGATCGCGGCGACGAACAGGATGGTGCCGAAGCCGACCACCTTCCAGACGATCGAGGCGATCACCGCCCACATCGAGATGTCGGGGTCGGCGCCGAACCAGACGACCGGCTTGGCGATCACCCCGAGATCCATCAGCGCGCGGTTGATAAGCCCGAAATCATAGCTGAACAGCCAGTACCAGAGCAGGCTCGACGCGCCGAGGCCGATGACGACAGGCAGGAAGACAATGCTGCGCGAGACTTGCCGGAGCGGCCTATTCTCGGCGGTCAGCAGCGCGAGAAGGTAACCGAACACCATCAGGATCGGCGTGATGATGACTGTGTACTTCAGCGTGAATTCCAGCGAGGTCCAGAATTGCGGATCGTTCCACGCCTTGATGAAATTGCCGGCGCCGACATATTTGCGAGCCGCAATCAGCGACCAGTTGTGGAGCGACATCCAGACCATCTGGGCCAGCGGATAGACGGTGAAGACCAGCACGAAGGCGAGCGCCGGTGCAACGTAGAGGAACCCGACAAATCTTTTCGCCTTGCTTCGCATTGCCTGTCCGGACCTGCCGATCTGTTGAGGAGATGAGGCGCCGAACGCTCCGGCGCCTCGCTCGCTTGCCGAGCGTTACTCGGCCGCAATGGCCTTCATCTGCGCCTTCGTCTCCGCGATGATGGTGTCGATGTCCGTGTCCTCGTAGTAGGCGCGCTGCAGCATCTGCAGCCAGGGACCCTGCGGCGAGTTGATCAGCTCGAAGAATTTCAGCGTATAGGGCGTGTTCGCCACCGCGATGGCCTTGGCGACGTCCTGTACCTTGGGCTCGGCCTGAAAGTACTTGTTGTCGGCCATGTCGCCGCGCGTCGTCATGTTGAGCATCTTGGCGTAGACCTCGACCTGCGTCTCGTCCGACAGCAGGAACTTCATGAAGTCGACCGCGTCGTCGACGCGCTTACTGCCATTCGGAATGGTGACGATGTCGCCGCCGGCAAAAGACGAGACCTCGCCGCTCTTCACGCCCGGCAGCAGCGCTATCCCGAAATCCATGTCCGGGTTCTGCTCCTTGGCCAGCGTGATGTTGAAGTTGCCCGTGCCCATCATGCCGATCTTGCCGGAGCCGAAGCGCAGGTGGAACGTCTCGCCCGTCTCGGCGCGCGCGTCCTCGTGCACGTTGCCCGCCTTGACCATGTCGCGCGCCCACTGCAGCACCTCCTTGACACCGTCGCCCTGCAGCGGCTCGTCATTGGCGTCCTTCGGCTCAATGGTGGCACCCGACGCCCACATCAGCGGGCCAACGGTGAAGATGTTGCAGCCGGCGCAGGAACCCGGGAGGAAATAGCCTTTTACGTCGCCGCCGAGCGCGGTGATCTTGTCGGCATATTCGCGGATCTCGGCGAGGCTGGTCGGCGGCTTGTCCGGATCGAGGCCGGCCTTGCGGAACAGGTCCTTGTTGTAGAACAGCGCCGACACGTCGGCATAGAGCGGTACGCCGTAGAGGCGGCCGTCATAGGTTGACACCGCCATGTGGCCTGGGCTCGCCGTCTTGAGTTCCGGCCAGTCCTTTATCTTGTCGGTGATGTCTACGAGTTGCCCGGCGGCCTCGAACTGCGGACCGTAGATCAGGTCCATGCCCATCAGATCGGGCACCTCGCCGCTCGCAATGGCCTGCGCGATCTTCGGCACCATGTCGGTATGGGGGATGTAGGTCAGGTTGATCTTTCGATCGGGGTTCTTGGCGTTCCATGCGGCGACCAGCGCGTCGACCATGCCGGCATTGCCGCCGCTCCGCTCCCACATCTGAAGGTCTTCAGCCGCTGCCGGCAGCGCGACAGCAACCAGCAGCCCCGCCAGGGCTGCCCGGCAGGTCCTCAATATCCGCAAGCTCATAGGTTCCTCCCTTGGCAAGCTCGGATTTTTTGTTCGTTGGGAAAAGCTTTTCTCTCCTCCCTGTACAAAGCGACCGTCTTGGCAGCCAGTCAATTGGGAAAAGCTTTTCTCAAGCCAAGAATGCGCACATATCGCTTGAAGTTGCAAATGCAAAAACGTCTGCGGCAACCCGGCCATCCTGCTCCGATTGTCGGTGCTCCAAAACCTTCTGCACGTGGAGGCTTCGGCCAGCGGCATGTCACCAAGCGTCGGCTTGTGTTGGCAGCTTCGCCGTTGCTCTCGGAGTGGAAGCAGAACGATCGAAAAGGGTGATTGGCTCGAACGGAAAGCCGGAGTTCTTCGAGCGGCTGAAGAACGAGAACTGGCGTACCTTCGTGGAGGCGGGAACGAGCCTCCGAGCGCTGCCTCGCGGACTAAGGAAAGTCAATAATTTTCGTCGCCTCGTTGAACAGCATTTGCGGGCTGCTCGGGAGGTTTTCGGTCGTACAAAGGAAATAGGCAATCTGTTTCAGTGAGTTAGAGATGCGCCACCATTAACCATGTATTAACTATCGCGTTGCGCTCCTGTGGATAAGCTGTTTGTTTTATAGCCGGGGCTAATCTGGAAGCGAGACGTATTGTCGCTTCCAAGTAACGTGGGTGGGTGGCGTAATGCGTAAACTTGGGGCGCGTGCGAAGCGTTGCCTTGTAGCCGGCGGAGCTGGCTTCATAGGCAGCAATCTGGTCAGGGCATTGCTGGCCAGGGGAATGCAGGTCGACTGTGTCGACGACTTATCGACAGGACGTCTAAGCAATATTGCCGATCTGAAGCGTGATCCGTCGTTTCGCTTCATCAAGCTCGACGTCTCCAATGCCGAGAAGTGCTCTCGGCATCTTCGGCGGCACTACTGCGAAGTATATCACCTGGCATGCCCGACCGGCGTGCCGAACATCGAGATCCTCGGCGAGGAGATGCTGCTCGCATCCTCCACCGGGACCTACAACCTTCTCAAGATAGCGCGTCGTACCGGCGCCCGCTTCCTGTTCACGAGCACGGCGGAAGCCTATGGCGATCCGCAGGTCTTTCCGCAGACCGAGTCCTACCCGGGCAACGTCGACCCGGTGGGGCCGCGCAGCGCTTATGAAGAGGCAAAGCGGTTCGGCGAGGCGCTCACCCGCTACTACGGCCGCAAGCACGAGCTGGACGTTCGCATCGTGCGCATCTTCAACACCTATGGCCCGCGCATGTCGCCTGAGGACCAACGGGTCATACCGCAAATGATCGCCAGCCTGATCAATGGCGAGCCGGCGTCGATCTACGGTGACGGCTCGCAGACGCGCACCTTCCTCCACGTGAACGATCTGGTGGCCGGCCTGCTGACAGTGATGGCACGCGGCGGCAACGGCGAAGTCTACAACATCGGTGGCAGCAAGCAGATCACGATCAAGGCGCTGTTCGAAGCCGTGAAGAAAGCAACCGGCCTGCGCGGAAGCGCGGTGTATCAGAAGCACTTCATCTCGGATCACCGCGGACGCTGGCCGGACACCTCCAAGGTAGAGGCCTTGGGATGGAGCCAGAAGGTCAGCCTCGATGAAGGACTGCGCGAAATCTATGCGGAGTTCCTGCTGGCGCTGGAGCTGCGCCGCAATCTCGAGGAGAGCGTCGTTGCATCTTTTGCGCGCAACGGCGGGAACGGACGACAGCCGGCACGGGCATGACCACCTGGCTTCATAGCGGCTGGCTGCTGCCGATGCTTGCGGCTTCGCTTGGCATCAGCATCACCTTCTGGTGCCTCGTCGGCATTTGCCGCTTTGTCTTCGACAGCCTGTTTGCGCCGCGGCGGCGCAACGAGGCTTCGCTGTCGGTCGCCGATGTCGCGGTCGTCATTCCGGCACACAATGAAGAAGTCGCCCTGCCGAAGTGCCTCGCGGCGCTCACCGCGATCGTGCCGCCTTCGCAAATCCACGTCGCAAGTGACGGTTCGCGGGACCGGACGGTTGCGATCGCGCGGGAGGCCGGCTGCAACGTCCTCGACATCCAGCCGAATGGCGGCAAGGCAAAGGCTCTCGCCAGCGCCATCGACAAGTTCGGCCTCTGCGAGCGCTACAAGGCGGTGCTGATCCAGGACGCGGATTCCGAGATCGACCCTCATTACCTCGAAAACGCACTTCCGCTTTTCGACGACCCGAGAAACGTGGTGGTCGCCGGGCACGTGCTTTCGCGCTGGCGCAACCAGTTCTGGCCGAGCCTCGACATGCTCTATGCCGCGTACCGGACGCGACTCTATCGCCTTCTTCAGGCGGCGTTCCAGTACGGCCAGACCTGGCGCTGGACCAATGTCAGCTACATCGCGCCCGGTTTCGCCAGCATGTATCGCGCAAGCGTGCTGAAGCACATCGAGATCACGGCTCCGGGGCTCGTGATCGAGGATTTCAACATGACCTTCGAGGTGCAGCGCAAGCGGCTCGGGCGCATCGCCTATACGCCGAAAGCCCGCTGCTCGTCGGAGGATCCGTTCACGCTGAATGATTATCGCAAACAGGTTCAGCGGTGGTATCTCGGCTTCTGGCAGACGGTTCGTCGCCATGGCGTCTGGCCAAGCCTGTTCTGGCTTTCGCTCGGCACGCTTCTGGTCGAACTTCTCACGATCTCGGCCCTTGCGCTGGCGCTACCGGTGATGCTGGCGCTCTATCTGGCCGCCGGCATCGAGGTTCCCGCCTTCTCTCTGCTCGACATGAACATCGAGATGACGTCGCCGGTGCCGCTGATCGTCCTCTTTCTTGCCGCGGACTACACGCTGACCATGGTGGTCAGCGTGGTGGAACGCCGCCCGAGCATGCTGCTCTACGGGCTCCTGTTCCCGCTGATCCGGCTTCTCGATGCCGCGCTTTTCTGGCGCGCCCTGATCACCTCTTTCGTCGCCAAGTCGGATGGACGCTGGATCAGTCCCCAGCGCTACGCGACAGCAGCGACGAGCGCATGACCCGACCAATCGAAGGGAACTGTGAAATGAACGTCACCAGACGCAATCTTCTTCTCGGCGCATTGAGCGTACCCGCCGCCACCCTTCTCGGGCGCACCGCAGCACGAGCAGCGGCCGCGTGGCCCAACCCGCTCATCGTCACCGTCAGCGGCGTCGACGCGGCATCGGATCCGATCCGGCTCGCCACGCTGATCGACCCGTTCGGGATCAGGGGCATCCCTGTCATGCTGACCGTCAATCCCTACGGCAGCGACGGCGCCACGCTCGACTACGATTCCAAGATGGCTCAGTACCTGCGCGAGACCATCCGTGAAGACCGTTCCGACCTCGAAATCGGCATTCACGCCGAGACAATCGACTCTCCAGATCCATATTTCCAGCTCCGTCAGGCGAGCGCTGCGCAGGCCGTCTTTTCGAAAGCCGTCAACGAGTATGAGCGCTACAAGTCCAAAGCCGTCACCACGGCCTACACGCTGACCACCAATTCGCCGCTTGCATCCCATCAGGACGGGGCCTCGATGCGGGCCACCGGCATACGGTCGGTGATCCGCCTGGCGGCCGGCGTGAAAGACGAGGCCGGTATCCAGCCAGACAAGGGCGGCTACTGGACCACCGACACGGGCCTGGTGAACGTCTTCGGCGCCGCCATGAGCAGCAGCCGGCCAACACCGAAGCGCATTCCCGATCCCGCCGTCGTCGCCGGCGGCATCAACAAGCTTCTCGCATCCGATGAGCCGGTCGTCGTCGACATTCCCTTCGCCGCCTTCGCCAAGCTGAGCGAAGGCGACCTTGCGAGCTATGCGACTGAGATAGCACAGGCCGTCTTGCGCTCGGTGGAAGCCGGCGAGTCACGGCCGGTCCTGCCGATGGAATTGCACCGGCAGAGCCATCCCGACCTTCACAGTCTCGTGGTCGTCCGCTTCGACGATCTGAGGGTCGATGCGCGGCACGACCTGATACAGATGGCGCTGGTGGAAGAACTCATTAATGCCGGCTATCCGGTGACCGAGGCGGTGGTTCCGGCTCCAAGCGGCAAATTCCTCTCCGAGGACGAGAAGATCCAGGCCTACCTGCAGCGCATGGCGCAGCGCCCGCGCTATGACGCCTCGACCCACGGATGGAAACACCTTCCATCGGAGCTCGAAGGCATCACGATCGAGAAGAACCTCGACCTCGTCCGCTACGGCGTGGCCGAACTCTTCCACGCGACCGGGCGCGTGCCGGTGTCCTACATTCCGCCGAACAATGCCTATGACGAAAACACACTGATTGCGCTGTCCAGCATCGGCACGCCGGTCATCAGCGCCGAGAAGCGCGATTTCCGCTGGTTTTCGGGACTGGACGAGCGCGGCCTGCTGCACGCGTCGAACACCATAATGTTCGAAAAATCATGGGGCGGCGACTACCCCTACCATGACACGCAGACCGTCCTGGACATGATCGGCGACAAGAACGATGCCGTGTTCAGCATCCACGTCGGTACGGCAAATACGCCGCAGAAGATTCAGCAGATCAAGGATGTGCTTTCGGCTCTGTCCGACCGGAGCGGCACGAAACTCGTCAACTTCGAGGAATACCGCAACCAGGTCCTGCCGCCCCTCGGAAGTTACGATCGGATCCGCAACGCGCGGGCGGAGGTCATGATCCGTGACTGGAATCCGAGGGACCTGACGGACAAGGACAAGGCTGAGCTCCTGACCGACGCCGCACTTGCCTGGCGCTACTTCGACTGGGGCATGCAGGCCTTCAACGGAATCGCGCCCGGCACGTCCTGGATGGAGGATGGAAAGCAGCAGGGTTATCCCTTCGCCACCATGTGGGACATCGCGAGCACCATCATGGCGACGGTTTCGGCGAAACGGTTGGGGCTGATCGACGATACGGCAATGGCGGAACGGTGCCGGCGGATCCTGGAGTTCCTCGGCGAGGAAAGCTACCGCTACGTAGGCGTCAAACTGCCGCCCGCCGAACGCCGGCTCGCCAAGCAGGCGGGCGAGCGCAAGGGGTTCGATTCGGCTGACTCCGGACGCCTGCTCATCGCACTCAAGGTACTCGACAACGAGACTGGCGGCAGCCTCGGCATCGACAAGCTGGTCGGCACGTGGGGCTTCCACAAGATCCTGGTGAAGGGCGAAATGCACATGGTCAGCGGCAAGGGCCGCCTGGTCTCGCTGCAGGACAATAGTTATGCAAACTACGTGTCGAACGGTTATCGGCTGTGGGGTTTCGACGTCAAGCCGGTCTTCGGCGAGCAGGATCCCAGCCGCAACATGGACGATGCCGTGACGGCGTTCGAGGAGATCGCCGGCCGAGGCCGCATCGCGACCGAACCACACCTCACCGAGGAGATCGAGCTCGGCGGATCGCCTCACGGCCGGCTTGCCGCTGACATTCTTTTCGATGCTCAGCTCAAGCGTTACCGGGAAACCGGAACGCTAACGGCGACATCCGAGGGACCGGTCGCACAGCCGCCCTACTTCACCTATCAAGGGTATCAGATCACCCCGACAGGCGGCGAGTTCGTTGTCGATGCACCGACGACGAAGCAGGCCGGTCAGGCGGCGAAGCGGGCTGATGACCTCAGGATGGTCAACAGCAAGGCCTCGTTCCTCTGGTACGCATGCCGCCAGGGCCACTACAGCGATACCCTGATCTCCTTCATCCGCGAGAAGGGCAAATTGCCTGGCATCGGCTTCGCTTCGGGTGTGGGCGAAATCAGCCAGTCCGCAACCGGTATCGCCGACGTCAACACCAACGGCATCATCCTCGAAGCCATCTCGTACGTCATGGCCGAAAGGACGCCGTTCCTGGCGCCGGAGGTCACGTCAGGCATTTGAGATTTATCGGAAACGTGACTTCCAGGAATGCACCTGAAGGCGCTGGCCGATAGTGGCATGGCGTCGTTACGAGGAGACTTCGCATGTTAGTTGCTGAACAGACACGAGCATCGTCGCTCTTTTCCAAGCTGGAAACGCGCACCGCCACGATCGGCATCGTCGGCATGGGCTATGTCGGACTTCCGCTTGCCTCCGCCGCCGCCCGGGCCGGCTTCAATGTCGTCGGTTTCGATGTCGACCGATCGAAGGTGGAGAAACTGAACGCCGGCAAGTCGTATATCGACGCGGTCAGCGACAAGGCGTTGCAATCGCACATGGCCGAGAAGCGGTTCATGGCCACGTGCGATTTCGCTGTGTTCAAGGAATGCGACGTCATCGCGATCTGCGTTCCCACGCCGCTGACGAAGCAGCGCGAGCCTGACCTCTCTTTCGTGGAGAACACGACCGAGGCGATTGCGCGGTATCTTCGCAAGGAGCAACTGGTGGTCCTGGAGTCGACCACCTATCCGGGCACGACGGGCGAATTGATGAAGCCGATCCTGGAAAAGACCGGCCTTCGCTCAGGCCGCGACTTTTTCCTCGGCTATTCGCCGGAACGCGAGGACCCAGGCAGTGCCGGCTTCGAAACCGCGACGATACCGAAAGTCGTCGCCGGCGACGGCGCAATCGCCGCGAAGCTCGTCGCGCAGTTCTACGGCTCGATAGTCGAGACTGTCGTGCCCGTTTCGAGCATCAAGGTCGCCGAGGTGGTCAAGCTGACGGAAAACATCTTCCGGGCGGTCAACATAGCCTTGGTCAACGAACTCAAGGTGATCTACGACGCGATGGGCATCGACGTCTGGGAAGTCATCGAGGCGGCGAAGACCAAGCCTTTCGGCTACATGCCGTTCTATCCGGGTCCCGGGCTCGGCGGCCACTGTATTCCGATCGATCCCTTCTATCTGACCTGGAAGTCGCGCGAGTTCGAAGTGTCGACCCGCTTCATCGAGCTCGCCGGCGAAATCAATGTGTCGATGCCGCATTACGTGCTCAACAAACTGACCGACGCGCTCGACAAGCGTCTGGGACTGCCGCTTAGCCAGGCGTCCATCCTGGTGGTCGGCGTCGCCTACAAGAAGAATGTCTCGGATGTGCGTGAGAGCCCTGCCCTCAAGCTGATCGAGCTTCTGGAGACCCGTGCCGCCGACATCGCTTATCACGATCCCCACGTTGCCCGCATTCCAAGGACGCGAAAGCATCCGACCCTTGCCGGCAAGGATTGCATCCGGCTGTCACGGGATTCGATCGCGGCCTATGATGCGGTGGTGATCGTGACGGACCACGACGACGTCGACTACGGCCTGCTCGCAAACCATTCCAGATTGATCATCGACACACGCAACGCGATGCAGCGCGCAAACATCGTCTGCGATCGGGTCGTGAAGGCCTAGGCCGTCCGGGCGGGCGCCGCCGACAGGGCGCGGACCACGGCATGGAAGGCCGGCTTCGGCTGGTTATTCGCGTCGAACAAGGCCGGCCGGGCAGCGCCCGTGCCGGCCTTTCGCTTCTCGCTTGTGTAGCCTTGGACGACCCAGTTGTCGAAATCCGAGATTCCCCAGAAAACCAGGCGTTTGACCGCCTTATGGCTGAGGACCCCGGTCAGGAACTCCTCGTAATATTCCGCAACCAGGCGATCCCGTTCGGCTATGTCCTTGGGCAAGGTGGAATCGTTCACGTCGAGTTCGGAGATGAAGACGTCGAGCCCTTGATCGGCGATGACGTCGATCATGTCGAGCGTAGCGCGGGGCGATGCACGGTAGACCGTCGAGAGATGCGACTGTATGCCCACGGCATGAATGGGGCTGCCCATCTTCTTCAAGTCGCGCAGCAAGGCGGCCATGTTGGCTTGCTTTGACCGACACCAATCCCTGTCGCATTCGAGATTGTATTCGTTGATCGACAAGCGCGCCCTCGGCGCCATCTCATGGGTGGTGCGAAGGCAAAAATCGATAAACTGCAGTCCGTATTTGCGGATCAGCGGTTCGTCGCGGTAACGCTGCTGCTCTTCCAGAATCTCATTGAAAACATCCCACGATTCCGCATCCGGATAGTGCTTGACGACGTCCCGTATGAAGCCGCCGTAGCTTTCCTTCACCGCATCGAAGTCGCCGCTTTCGGCCCAGCGGATGGGCTCTTCATGCCAGAACAATGTATGGCCATGAAAACCCATCCGGTTTCTGACCGCGAAACCGTGGATCGCGTCGCAGGGAGCGAAATTGTAGGGCGAGTTCCGTTTCGGTCGCAGAAAGCGCGGCTTCAATTGCCATTGAGGCACGATCAGCCCGCAGTGATGGACCAGCAAACGTCGATAGGCGGGATCCTGGTTTCCGGTAAACGCGCTACCGATTTCGAGACCGCGCTCAGCGCCGAGCGCCTTGAGCGACGGAAAATTTCCGGAACCGGTCACTTCGCCGGAGACCTCTTCGAGCGGCGACCTTGACATGCATGCCGACAGGCCGAGCGCAGCGGTGCCCACGAGTACAGATCGTCGCGACTGCATCGGTCAGATTGCCCCAAGCTTGGCGCGGCATGCCGCCCCCCACCTATGGACAATATCTGTACACGCCGTGTCGCGTGGTCCGCAACGCCTGCTTTGGGATGCATATCGGCACCGTGGCCTTGGTGCCCAGTCCACCTTTGGTCATGTCGGTGGTTGCTGGCAGGTGTTACCGGCTCAATCGGGGGGTGTGATCTACGGCACCGCGGGGGCTCAACCCCACACGCGCGACTGTAACCTTCCAGGCTGCGCTGGACCGACGCCAGCAGGATATCGTTGGGATCGAGAGGCGTGCCGGCGAAACCTTCCATCTCCGGAAGGTGTTGCTGGAAAAGCGTCACCGGGACAATCTTTCTGGACAGGGCAACCATCAACCGCTCGACAGCAGCGGTGGCCGCTGGGCGGTTCCAATAATACCGGATGCGATCCGACAGCGAATAGTGGCGAAGAACGCGCTGCTCGTCCGGCGTGCCGTGATAGTGGCCCTGCCAGTCCTTGGGATCGCTGGTCATCAGCTTCTCCATGGCCGCGTGGAGCGGGCGCTCGCCATAATCAGGCAGCAGGTCGGAGGCGATCAGGTCAAGTCCGTAGAGCGCCTCACGCAGGTCGAAAGTCAGTTGCGGACCGACCTTCAGGATGGCGAAGCCGTCCTCGACCAGCTCACGCAGCGCGACCGGCGTCTGGTAGTCGGTGGAATGCGCTTCGTAGACCAATCCTGGCGTCTCGTGGAGCAGGTCGGCGAGGTGCAGCGCCTTCGCCCGATCGTAGAACAGGACGTTCTCGTTGCCGAACTCCACGCCGGGCTGCACTACGACAGCAATGACGCGCTCCAGCGCGTCCGACAGGCCGGCCTCCGCGAAGATTTCGCGGTGGACTTCCAGCGTGCGTCGGACGGATGCAAGGCTGGTGGGTTCGATCGCGTCGATGACATGGTCGGCTCCGCCAGGCGGCGGTACTTCCGTGCCGATCACATAGAGCGGCATGTCGCCGCCGCTCCTTGCAGCGACATCTTCGGCCCGCTTCGCCAGGCGCGCGGCGCGCCGTGCCGTCGTCTCGTCGTCGAGTGCAGCGGGTTCGCCGGCGCAGCCCATCGAGGCGTCGAGATGGATCTTGCGGAAGCCCGCCTCGACATAGGCCGCAACCATATCC
>JAEYXI010000594.1 GCA_023428515.1 Pseudomonadota bacterium
GGCGAGTGCTGCCATGGCGCAGACCGCAGGCACTGTCGCGTTCCTGATGCCCGACCAGGGCTCGACGCGTTACGAGGAACACGACTTTCCGGGCTTCAAGGCCGAGATGGCAAAGCTGTGCCCCGACTGCACCGTGATCTACCAGAATGCCAACGCGGACGCAGCCTTGCAGCAGCAGCAGTTCAACGCTGCTCTCACCCAAGGCGCCAAGGTGATCGTTCTCGATCCGGTGGACTCCAAGGCGGCCTCCGCGCTCGTCACGCTGGCCAAGGCCCAAGATGTCAAGGTGATTGCCTATGACCGTCCGATCCCGGACACGCCGGCCGACTACTATGTTTCTTTCGACAATGAAGGCATCGGCTACGCGATCTCCAAGTCGCTCGTTGATCACCTCAAGGCCTCAGGCGTGCCGGATGGCGCAGGCGTGCTGCAGATCAACGGCTCGCCGACCGACGCTGCCGCAGGACTCATCCGCGACGGCATCCATCGCGGCCTGAAGGAATCCACCTACAAGACGCTGGCGGAATTCGACACGCCGGACTGGAAGCCGACCGAAGCCCAGCAGTGGGCTGCCGGCCAGATCACCCGCTTCGGCCCCGACATCAAGGGCGTGGTCGCGGCCAATGACGGCACCGGCGGCGGCGCGATCGCGGCATTCAAGGCGGCTGGCGTCGATCCCGTGCCTCCGGTGACCGGCAATGACGCGGTCATCGCGGCGCTGCAGCTCATCATTTCCGGCGACCAGTACAACACGATCTCCAAGCCTTCGGAAATCGTCGCAGCCGCTGCTGCGAACGTTGCGGTCAAGCTGATGAACGGCGAAACGCCCGAGCCCAAGACCACCCTCTACAACACGCCGTCGGAACTCTTCGTCCCGGCGGTCGTGACGAAGGAAAACATAAAGGCCGAAATATTCGACAAGGGCATCCAGACCCCGGAAGAGGTCTGCACCGGCGAATATGCTGAAGGCTGCAAGGCACTTGGCATCACCAAGTAAACAGCCAAACGGCAGGCGCCACTGCGCCAGCCGCCAGGCGCTTCCGGTTGGTTGCTCCCGACCAACCGGAATGCTTTCTTACGGAAAGCGATAGAACGAAAGCCAATGGCATGACCGACACAAGCTCCCTCCCCGCGCGCGGCGAGATGCTCCTCAGCCTGAGGGGCGTCTCGAAGAATTTCGGCGCGGTCTCGGCGCTGACCGACATCGCCCTTGACGTTCACGCCGGCGAAGTGGTGGCCCTGGTCGGCGACAATGGCGCGGGCAAGTCCACTCTGGTCAAGATTCTTGCCGGCGTTTACCAACCGACGGAAGGGACGATCGAATTCATGGGCCGCCAGGTGTCTCTCGACAGCCCTGCGACGGCGCTCAATCTGGGCATAGCGACGGTTTTTCAGGATCTTGCGCTGTGTGAAAACCTGGACGTCGTGGCAAATCTGTTCCTTGGCCACGAGGTGAACCCGCTGCGTCTCGACGAGGTGCAGATGGAGGTTCGCGCCTGGACGCTGCTGAAAGAGCTGGCGGCCCGTATTCCATCTGTGCGCGAACCGGTGGCGTCGCTTTCCGGTGGCCAGCGCCAGACGGTAGCCATCGCTCGCTCGCTCCTGCTCGATCCGAAGATCATCATGCTCGACGAGCCCACCGCCGCGCTGGGTGTCGCGCAGACTGCGGAGGTTCTCAACCTGATCGAACGCGTCCGCGATCGCGGGCTTGGTGTCATCATCATCAGCCATAACATGGAAGACGTGCGCGCGGTCGCCGACCGGATCGTCGTTCTGCGGCTCGGCCGCAACAACGGCGACTTCACGCCGGAGGTGAGCAATCAGGACCTTGTCGCCGCCATTACCGGCGCCACGGAGAACGCCGTGTCACGCCGCGATCAGCGCAAAGCCGCTGAAGTATAGGGGACATCTATATGAACCAGGAAACACTCAAAGCGCTCGACCGCGCCGACGAACGCGTGCGTGACGACAATAGCGTCACGGGCGCGATCAGGGCGTTCCTGGATCGCATGCGCTCCGGCGACCTCGGCATGTTCCCCGTCGCGGTCGGGCTTGTCCTTATCTCGCTGGTGTTCTCCCTCCTGAACCCGTTGTTCCTCGCCCCCAACAACCTGGTGAACCTGCTGTTCGATTGCGCCACGGTCGGGGTGATTTCGCTGGGCATCGTCTGCGTGCTCATGCTCGGTGAAATCGACCTCTCGGTCGGCTCCATGAGCGGCCTTGCGTCGGCGATCGTCGGTGTCGTGTGGATGAACATGGGATTGCCGCTGCCGGTGGCTATCATCCTGGCGCTGGCGACCGGCGCAGCAATAGGTGCGATCTATGCGAGCCTGCTGAATTGGGTCGGCATGCCGAGCTTCATCTCGACGCTGTCAGGTCTCCTCGCTCTCCTCGGCCTGCAACTCTATCTGCTTGGCAACACCGGATCGATCAACCTGCCCTATGCCTCGACAATGGTGGCGTTCGGGCAGCTCATGATCATGCCCGACTGGTTCTCTCATCTCGCTGCGCTCGTGCCGGGACTTGTCCTGTTCGTCACAGGCCTCAGCGTCGCCAAGCGCCGCAAGGCGAGCGGACTGACCGCACAGCCGTTCAGCCTTCTGGCAATCAAGGCCGGTGTGCTGACAGCAGCGCTTCAGCTCGCTGTCTGGTATCTCAACCTCGGTCGCGGCGTGCCGTGGATGTTCGGCCTTTTCGTGCTGCTCGTCGTGGTGCTGAACTATGCTTTGACGCGCACCAAATGGGGCCGCTCCATGTTTGCCGTCGGCGGCAATCGCGAGGCGGCCAGGCGCTCAGGCATCAACGTCAAGCGCATCTATCTTTCCGCCTTCATGCTCTGCTCGACGCTCGCCGCGCTCGGCGGAATGCTGGCGGCGGCGCGCCTGGCGTCATCCAGCCAGCAGGCAGGCACGGGCGACGTCAACCTGAACGCGATCGCCGCGGCGGTTATCGGCGGCACCAGCCTGTTCGGCGGGCGCGGCAGTGCCTACTCGGCTCTGCTGGGGATCATCGTGATCCAGGCCATATCCAACGGCCTGACGTTGCTCAATCTATCGTCGAGCCTTCGCTACATGATCACCGGCGGCGTCCTGGCGATTGCCGTGATCGTCGACTCGCTGGCGCGTCGGTCTCGCGTATCGCATGGCCGCGGCTAATTCGCATCAAGGGAGAATAAAATGGCAGAGGAACTGAAGGGCAAGGTCGCCGCAATTACCGGGGCTGCCTCCGGAATTGGCCTGGAAACCGCGCGCACGCTTATCGCAGCCGGGGCCAAGGTGGTGTTGATCGACCGAGCCGAGGAACGCCTCAAGAAGCTCTGCGCCGAAATCGGGCCGAACGCGCTGCCCCTGGTCGTCGACCTTCTCGACGGACCACAGGTGTCGGGCATGCTGCCGCGCATCCTAGAACTGGCGGGCCGGCTCGACATCTTCTACGCCAATGCCGGCGCCTATATCGGCGGAGCCGTGGCCGAGGGCGATCCGGACGCCTGGGACAAGATGCTCAACCTGAACATCAACGCCGCCTTCCGCTCGGTCCATGCGGTGCTTCCGCACATGATCGCACAAAAATCCGGCGACATCCTCTTCACCTCTTCGGTGGCAGGCGTCATCCCGGTGATCTGGGAGCCGATCTATACCGCGTCCAAGCATGCGGTGCAGGCGTTCGTCCATTCGACCCGCCGGCAGGTCGCGCCGCACGGCGTGCGCGTCGGAGCGGTCCTGCCAGGCCCGGTGCTCACCGCGCTGCTGGACGACTGGCCGAAGGCCAAGATGGAAGAAGCGCTGGCCAACGGCAGCCTGATGCAGCCGAAGGAGGTTGCGGAGGCAGTGCTGTTCATGCTGACCCGCCAGCGCAACGTCACCATCCGCGACCTCGTCATCCTGCCCAGCAGCCTCGACCTCTGATCCCGTGACCGAGGCAGAAATGACGGCATCCGATGGGCGGTTGATCCTCGGCGTGGATGTCGGCACGGGCAGCGCGCGCGCTGGCCTGTTTGACCTCGCCGGCAACATGCTGGCGTCGGCCAAGGCCGACATCACCATCTGGCGCGGCCCCGGCTCGATGGTCGAGCAATCGTCGCGCCAGATCTGGGGCGCGGTTTGCCAAGCGGTTCGCGAGACCGTCGCAAAGGCGTCGGTCGATCCGGCCAGGGTTTGCGGCATAGGCTTCGACGCCACATGCTCGCTCGTCGTCCTTGGCGAAGGCGGCTCGTCGCTGCCTGTCGGCCCGTCGGAAGATCCTGCGCGCGACATGATCGTCTGGATGGACCATCGCGCCGTCGACCAGGCGGATCGCATCAACGCCCAGGGCCATGAGGTCCTGAACTATGTCGGCGGCCGCATCTCGCCCGAGATGGAAACGCCGAAGCTCCTGTGGCTGAAGGAAAACCGCCCCCAGGTCTTCGATCGCGCCTGGCAGTTCTTCGATCTGGCGGACTTCCTGACATGGAAAGCCACCGGCGATCTGGCGCGCTCGACCTGCACGGTCACATGCAAATGGACCTATCTCGCGCATGAACGCCGGTGGGATCCCGGCTACTTCAACCAGATCGGCTTAGGCGAACTCGCGACGGAGGACTTCCAGCGCATCGGTCGCCGGGTTGTCGAACCGGGAACTGCCCTCGGTAGCGGGCTCACCGACGAGGCCGCCGCCGAGCTCGGACTGGTTGCCGGCACACCCGTCTCCGCGGGGATGATCGACGCCCATGCAGGCGGCATCGGAACCGTTGGCGTCGATGGCAACCCGGCTACTCACATGGCCTATGTCTTCGGCACCTCGTCCTGCACGATGACTTCGACCGCAGCCCCGGTTTTCGTGCCTGGGGTATGGGGCCCGTATTTCTCGGCGATGGTCCCCGGCATGTGGCTCAACGAAGGCGGCCAGTCGGCGGCGGGCGCGGCGATCGACCACCTGATCGAATGCCATCCCGCAGGACCGGCGGCGGCCAGGGAGGCAAAAGCCCTGGGAATATCGGTTGCAGAACTTCTGATAGAGCGGCTGCTGTCCTCGGTGCCCGACAGTTCGGAGGCGGTGTTCAAGGCCGAAGGTCTGCATGTAGTGCCCGAATTCCTCGGAAACCGCGCACCACACGCGGACCCTCACGCACGCGCCGTCGTCGCGGGGCTGGGGATGGAACGCGACATTGACAGCCTGGCGGCGCTCTATCTCGCCGGCATATGCGGCATCGGATACGGACTGCGCCAGATTGTCGAGACCCAGGCTCAGGCTGGCGCGCCGGTTCAAAAGATCGTCATTTCAGGCGGCGCTGGCCAGTCTCCCTTCATTCGGCAGATGCTCGCGGATGCTACGGGGATTGCGGTGCTGGCAACGACGGCTGAGGAGCCGGTCCTGCTCGGGGCAGCAACCCTGGGCGCCGTCGCAGGGAACGCCTTTTCAGATATTCGGACCGCGATGGCGGCGCTCAGCCATGCCGGCGCTGTCTCTCAGCCGGTAAAGGGCGACATCGCCGCGCTACATGACAAACGGTACGACGCTTTCCAGCGGCTTCAGGCGCTGGCGCGCGAAATTCGCTGACGCTTCGTTCGGATGGACGCCGGATCGATCGAGCAGATTTGAGGAGAACGCCATGAAGAACCGTCTTGGCTTGCACGCCAATGTCTGGGTCGCCGGCTGGAGCGAAGCAGAAGCAGCGCGGGCGATCGACAAGACCGCCGAATTCGGTTTCGACCTGATCGAAATCTCGGCCATGGACCTTCTCAGGATCAACGTCGACGACACCCGCAGAAGGCTGGAGCAAGCCGGCATCGGCGTAACGATGTCGCTCGGCCTCGATGCACAACGAGACATCTCCTCTGCCGACCCGGCACTGGTCGCGGCGGGCGAGACGCATCTGACCGATGTGGTCGGGATCGCGCGCGACCTGGGTGCAACACATGTATGCGGCATCCTCTATTCCGCGTTCCAGAAATACGCCGAACCGCCGACGGCGGCCGGCGTCGCCTCGTCGATCGAAGTGATGGCGCGTGTCGCGGAAAAGGCGGCGGCGAGCAACATCACTCTGGGCATGGAAGTGGTCAACCGCTACGAGAGCAACATCCTCAATACCGCCGCACAAGGCGTCGAGTATTGCCGCCGCGTCGGTGCGCCGAACGTGAAAGTCCATCTCGACGTCTATCACATGAACATCGAGGAAGCCGACGCCGTGGCGGCCATCCAGGCGACGGGAGACTACATCGGCTACTTCCACACCGGCGAAAGTCATCGCGGTTACATGGGCACCGGGTCGATCGACCTGAAATCCATCTTCCAGGCACTGGTGCGGGTCGGCTATCAAGGGCCTATTACTTACGAGTCGTTCTCGTCCCGTGTCGTCGGCCAACCCCTAACCGGCATCCTCGGCATCTGGCGAGAAACCTGGGAAGACGGCGACGATCTCGTGCGTCACGCCAAGATGTATACC
>JAEYXI010000625.1 GCA_023428515.1 Pseudomonadota bacterium
GTACCTGCGCCTGCTGGCGCTGCACGAAGCCGGCGACGTGCTGGAGAAAATGGACCGGGACTACCGTGTGCTGTTCTCCAGCTTCTCCGCCACGGTGATCACCGCTGCGGTTCTGTCCGGGCTGGCGATCTCGGTGCTGCCGGAATGCGCGCTGAGGCCCGGCATGCGCGTGCTTTCGGAATCCGACGGATTCGGCGTCCTGCCCGACTGCAAGATCGGCATCATGCGCGGCCATTCGGTGAGGGCCGATATCGTCGAGGCGATCGCCAGGCATATCTCCGACAGCCTGGACAACATCTCGGTGCCGATGGTGGAAGAGCCCGGCGGCTTCGAGTTCGCGGCGCTGACCTCCGCGGTGCGCGGGCGGAGGGCAAAGCCCGGCCAGATCGTCGTGCCGGGCTGGTGACGCGCAGCCGGTACCAACCATAGCGCCTTCGCAGAGTCTGTTCCCGTACTGGAGGAGATGCGATGCGGGATTTCATCAAGACGACGATCATCGGCGGCGTGCTGTTCTTGCTGCCGCTCGCAGTGATACTTTTCCTGCTTGGTCACGCCCTGACGATCGTAACCCCCGTTGCCCGGCCTATAGTGACGGCGTTCGATTTCGAACGACTGGGCAGATATGCGGACATTGGAGCCGGTACTCTGCTCTCCATCTTGCTGCTTGTGCTGATTTCATTCGTCGCCGGCGTCCTGGCACGCACGGCGGTGGGAACGCGCGTATCGAGTTGGTTCGAGAACTCGCTGTCTCGCGGGTTGCCGCAATACCGGATGGTCAAATCAATGGCCGATGGTTTCGCACACATCGAAGGCTCAGACAGCATGAAGCCGTCGCTGGTCTTCATGGAGGACGGCTGGCAGATCGGCTATGCGATGGAGCCTGTCGGGGACGGATGGGTTGCTGTCTTCCTGCCTGACGTGCCTACGCCCATGTCGGGAACATTGATCTACCTGCCGACCGAACGCGTGCGCCCGCTCGACATCACGATGGCCGAGATGGCGGCTCTGATAAAGCGGGTGGGGATTGGCTCCTGCGAGACGCTAAAAAGTGCGAACCTGAAACCACCCGCCGGATTGGCTGACGTCAGGAACTGAAGACGGGATGGGTGATGGGGGGTTGGGACGTTGGACCGAAATCAATTGTTAACCCTGTAAGGCGAGTCTCTCTCCAAAATCTGATCACCACGGAGAGACAAGATGACCCGCATCCTGGCCGTATCGCTCGTTTCCATGATGCTCGCCGGCTGCGGATCGTCGCAGGCGACACGCACCGCGAGCGGCGCCGCGATCGGCGCCGGCACCGGCGCAGTCGCCGGAGCCGCAATCGCCGGATCTACTGGCGCGATCGTCGGCGGCCTGGGCGGCGCGGCGGTTGGCGCCGTCGTCGGCGCGAACAAGTAACCGGACGGCGGCCCGACGATCAGACGCCGGAGACCGAGCGCAGGGTTTCGCGCCGCTGCGCAGATCCGAGAGCCTGGATCTCTCGCGCATCGAGCGGTGGCGAGAGCAGAAAGCCCTGCAACTCGTCGCAGTTCATCTCCACCAGAAGGTCGCGCTGCTCCGGCGTCTCGACGCCCTCGGCGGTAACCTTGACGTTCAATGCCGAGGCCAGCTCGATGATCGCCTTGACGATGGCCGAGCCCTCGCTGCTGCCCAGCATGCGCACGAAGGAACGGTCGATCTTCAGCTTGTCGATGATGTGGCGCTTCAAATAGTTGATCGAAGAGTAGCCGGTGCCGAAATCGTCCAGCACGATGCGGATGCCCGCGTCGCGCAGTTCCGACAGCACGGCCCTCGTCGTCTGGCTGTTCTCGAGCAACGCGCTTTCGACGATCTCGATCTGGATACGCGACGGCGACACGTCCGCCGCGCCGAGGACACCGAGCACATGGGCGGCGTAGCCGGCGTCGCGCAACTGGAGCGGCGAGACGTTGAAGGCGATCCACGGCAGGTCGACCGTCGCGGCGAAGCGGGCGGCCTCACCGAGCACCCAGTTGCCGAGCAGGCTGGTCATGCCGCGCTCCTCGGCGATCGACACAAAATGCGCGGGCGACAGGACGCCATGCACCGGATGGTCCCAGCGGATGAGCGCTTCGGCGCCGACGACGGTCTGGCCGTCCTGCGCATAGACCGGCTGGTATGAGAGACGGATGTCCTTGCCTGACGTCAGGGCCTGACGCAGGTCGCTCTCGATCATGCGCTTCTGCGCCAGCAGATCGTCCATGTCGCCGGCAAAGACCTGGTGACGGCCGCGGCCGTTCTTCTTGGCCTCGTAGAGGGCGATGTCGGCCTTGCGCAGCAGGTCGGCCGGGTCGGTGTCGGAACCGTGCGAGATGGCGACGCCGATCGAAGCACCGACGAAGACCTGGTTGCCCATCAGGTCGAAGGGTTTGCCGAGTTCGCCGAGCAGGCGCTCGCAGAGCTCCTCGGCGGTCCGGAGATTCTTGATGTCGAAGATAATGACGGCGAATTCGTCGCCGCCCAGCCGGGCGACGGTGTCGACCTGCCGCACCGAGCTTTCCAGGCGCGCGGCGGTCTGGCGAACCAGTTCGTCGCCGCTGGGATGGCCGAAGGTGTCGTTGACCGTCTTGAAGCGGTCGAGGTCGATATAAAGCAGGCCGATCTTGCGGTCGTCGCGCGCCACGGCGAGCAGCGCGCGCCGCAGCCGGTCCTCGAACAGCGCGCGGTTGGGCAGGCCGGTCAGCGTGTCGTGGAGCGCCAGATACTGCGCCTCGCTCTGGCTCTGCTGCAGCGCGTCGGTCGCGCGACGGAGCCGTTTCAGCAGGAACCAGAGCACACCGGCGGCGAGCAGGCCAAAGCCGATGAGCGCCGGGCTGGCCTGGCGGATCAGGGCAAGGCCGGGGCGGTCCGGGTTCCAGGCGATGTAACCGAGGATGACGCCGCCGGAACCCATCAGCGGGATGCTGGCGTCCGGCAATTTCGAAGTGAGTTGCGGCAGGAGGTGCATGCCCGCGAGCTGATACTGCCTGGCAATGCGGTCGATGACCTCGCCGTTCACGAGTTGGACGGAGACATGGACATATTCCGCGCCCGGTTCCTGGGTGACGCGATCGGAGTTGGGCACGATCGGCTGAGCCGAAAGAATGGCAGGTACGCCACCGAGGGCTACGAGGTCGCTGACCACCAATGGCGGCGGGTTTTCCACGCCGGCCGCTTCCTTCATCAGGGCGCGCAGCCTGGCCACGACAGGCTCCACTGCGGCGCGGTCGGCCTCATAAGCGGCTGGCTCGACTGTCTTGCCGTCCTGCATGGCATGGACGGGCCGGCCCAGGGGATCGAGCACGTAGACGCGGTCCTGGCCGTAGTAGGAATGCATCCACTCGCCGAGGTTTTCCGACATCCACGCCTGGTCGCCGTTCCTGGCGGCGGTGACTGAATCGTCCCAGACGGTGACGCTGGTCTGCTGGCGCACCAGTTCGGCGATCTCGTCGGCAATGCCGGTGGCGACGAAGTTCTTCTGCTTTTCCAGCGAATCCCGGTCGGTGCCCAACGTGGCGAAGAAGCCGAATCCGACCACCATCGCCAGCGAGAAAGCGGCGAGTGCGAGCACGATCAGCGTGACCTGTGAGGTCAACGGGTTGTACGGGGCCTTCGCCATTTCCTAGCCCGGTTCGAGCGACGGACTTTAGGCACAGCCGCCTTAACAGGCAGTTAGGGGCGAAGATTGCCTGGCAAAGCAAGCGCGTTTTACCGCGCGCTGCTCAATATCTTGCCATCGGCCGGCGGATGCTTCGATCCGCGGTCGGCAACAGGCGTTGTCCCTACGACGTCCAGGGACAGGCCATCGAATATCCTGAACATCCTGGCCACCACGACATCGCCGACGAGCGACCAGCGGTCGCCAGGTCGGGCCTGATACATGACCCGGCCGTCGATCAACCGGTAAACCCGGAAATCGCTCCATGCCCATTCGCCCGTCACCCAACCACTACTTATAGGTGAAATTTTTCACACAACAATCTTTGCGTGCATATATCTTGCCGACAAACCTGGATGGAGAGACAGACCAGGAGGGTTGACCCGCAGCGCCTGCCGCCGCACCAATCTGACATGAGCGACCAATTTTTCGAATCGCCGGCAAGTGACAGCCGGGCACGCGACAGCAGGAGCAACGCCGCCGAATATACGGTGAGCGAAATCTCGAACGCGCTGAAGCGTACCGTGGAGGATACGTTCGGCCATGTGCGGGTACGCGGCGAAATCTCCGGCTATCGCGGGCCGCATTCCTCGGGGCACGCTTATTTCAGCCTGAAGGACGACAAGGCGAAGATCGACGCGGTGGTGTGGCGCACCACCATGCAGCGGCTGAAATTCCGTCCCGAGGAGGGGATGGAGGTGATCGCCACCGGCAAGCTCACCACCTATCCCGGCAAGTCGAGCTACCAGATCGACATCGACAATCTGGAGCCGGCGGGCGCCGGCGCGCTGATGGCGCTGCTCGAAGAGCGCAAGAAGCGGCTGGCGGCGGAGGGCCTGTTCGACAAGGAGCGCAAGCGCCCCCTGCCCTATATGCCCAGGGTGATCGGCGTGGTGACCTCGCCGACCGGCGCCGTCATCCGCGACATCATCCACCGCATCAAGGATCGCTTCCCGCTGCATGTGATCGTCTGGCCGGTGCGGGTGCAGGGCGAGACGTCGGGGCCTGAGGTGGCGGCGGCCGTTTCCGGCTTCAACATGCTGCCCGAGGGTGGGCCGGTGCCGCGGCCCGACCTGATCATCGTGGCGCGCGGCGGAGGCAGCCTGGAGGATCTCTGGGGCTTTAACGACGAGGCGCTGGCGAGGACCGTGGCCGCGTCCGGCATTCCCGTCGTCTCGGCTGTGGGACACGAGACCGACTGGACGCTGATCGACTATGCGGCGGATGTGCGCGCGCCGACGCCGACCGGCGCCGCGGAGTTCGCAGTGCCGGTGAAGGCAGAGCTCGAAGCGACGCTCGCCAATCTGTCGGCGCGGTTGAAAGCCTGCACGTCCAGGAATTTCGAGCGCAAGCGCACGGCGCTGAGGGCAGCCGCGCGCGCCCTGCCCTCGCCCGACCAGCTTCTGGCGCTGCCGAGGCGCCGCTTCGACGAGGCGACGAGCCGGCTCGGCCGCGCACTCGAGGTCTCGACCGAGCGCAAGCGCGCGCGGCTCAGCGCGGCACGTCTGACGCCCACCATGCTATCCCGGCGGATCGCCGAGGCCAGGCGGAGCGCGGGGCGTGATCTGCAGCGCGCGCAGGCTGCGTTCTCAGCCATCGTGCGCGAGCGGCGCGGCAAGTTCGACAGAGCAAAGACAAGGCTCTCCGTCGAGCCGATGGCGCGGCGCCAAGGGCTGGTGCGCGAGCGGCTGAGGGATTTCGAGCGCCGCGGCGACCAGGCCGTGTCGCTGCTGCTCGAACGCAGCCGGACACGGCTCGACCATGCGGACCGGCTGCTCGCCACGCTGAAGCTTTCCGACCAGGCGATCCTCGAGCGCGGCTATGCGCTGGTGATCGGACCGGACGGCGAGTTGGTGAAGCGCGCGGCGGAAGTGTCGCTCGGCGCGGAGCTGACGCTGAAATTCGCCGACGGCACGGCCAAGGCGACCGGCGGGGGGTTGCGGTTGCGATCGACGCGGGCGCCGGCCAAGCCGAAGGACCCAGGCAGCCAGGGGTCGTTGTTTTAGGATTTCACGTTAGAAGCCACGGGCCAGTTGAAAATCCTTTCCCGTGTGCTTCGTTGCTCTCTCTAATTCCCACCGCCAAATGTTATTAACCCCGAAACCGTCGCTCCTTGTGCAGCAAGAGAAATCGCACCATACGCTTTTAAGAAGAATTCTCCTGTTTCAACAACTTCTTTTACCAATCCTGTTTTTTGGTAGAAAGAGCGAATGAATGAACCTACTTTCTTAAGTACCGCCTCTGCGTCAGGGGCGCTACTATCATTTGGGATTCCGTATTGAAGTGCTAAGTATGCTCCAATCACTTCCCGGATTGACTCAACCGTATATCCCCATCCTAGCCAACCAACGCGTTCCAATCGAAATTTAACTGTACGCAAGCCGTCAATTATTGCTTGACGAATGAAATCATGCTCAGCCATCTGGAATTCGACAAGCCATTCCTCAAGTTCGGTGATCAGGCCAACGAGTTCGGTGATTTCCTCGTTGCTTAATTTTGGATAAGAAATAACCCGCCTCACTTGCGGCGAAATCATTTTGATCGCCTGAACATTTTCGCGACTTAACTTATTCTTTCCATTGGAATCCCAAGGGTTAGCCAGCGCGTCTCTGCTGAATGCACGACCGATATCCTTCAAGTGTTTTTTTGCGTCCTTCCTAATGTCATCATCTACATCCAAATCATTAAGTATTTTTTCAAGAAAAGTGCAGCGCTCAACGATACAAAATACTATCTGGTAGAATTCGGTAGACCAGGCTTGGACAGTGAATGCCGCAGCTAAGTGATCATCCCCACGAATGCTCCCATTCTTGGCGTTCGCCAGCTTTTCACATACGTTAGCAATTTCACGCGCAGGATCAGTAACTGCAGCCATCTCCAAGCACCCCGACTCGTCAAATAAGACTATCTATAATCTAGATGATTCTCTAGTGAGCCGGCTGCCGCCCAAGGGACCTAATGAGTATGCTTGATCCTCATCGCTCCACGCCATCGGGCAAGCCGCGCGCAAGGAGCTTCGGCATTGCCTTCGATGGCGTGCCGGGGCCGAACAACGCGATCACCGACGTGGCAGGCGTGACGGTCGGCTACACGACGCTGATCTCGGGCGAAGGTGTGCTCAAGACAGGCAAGGGGCCAGTCAGGACCGGCGTGACGGCGATCCTGCCCCGGCCGCGTGCCGAGATCACGAAGCCGGTCTTCGCCGGCATCTTCAGCGCCAACGGCAATGGCGAGCTGACGGGATCGCATCTGATCGAGGAAATCGGCGCCTTCAACCTGCCGGTGACGATCACCAACACGCACAGCGCCGGGGTGGCGCGCGACGGCACTCTGCGCTGGGCACACCGCGTGCGGCCCGGCGCGTTGGACGACGCCTGGGGATTGCCGG
>JAEYXI010000657.1 GCA_023428515.1 Pseudomonadota bacterium
GAAGGAACGCATCCAGATGACGTTGGGACGCGACACGTCGATCGGTGTGAGCGCGGTTTCAGGCCCGAGCTCGCCATAGGCCTCGTCGATCACCAGCATGGTCGTTTCGGGCAGCGCCTCGATAAAACGCATGATGTCGCCGGCCTCCCACCATGTGCCCATCGGATTGTCGGGGTTCGAGAGATAGACGAGCGGCGCGTTTTCGCGCTTCACGGCCGCAAGCAGACTGTCGAGGCTCTCGCGATCTTTCTCATAGGGCCCCGCGACCAGCCGACCGCCGAAACCGGGGACTTGGAAGTTGAAGGGCGGATAGGCGCGGAGCGAGGTCACGACCGGCTGGCCGGGCGAGATCATCATGCGCACGACGAGGTTGAGCAGCCCGTCGATGCCCTCGCCAACAACCACATTGTGGTAGGCGACCCCGTGATGCGCCGCGATCGCCGTCTTCAGGTCGAAATTGTCGGGGTCGCAATACATCCACATGTCGGGCGCGGCGTCCCGCATCGCCGCGATGACCGAGGGCGCCGGGCCAAAGCTGCTTTCGTTGGCGCCGATGCGCGCCCGGAAGCGACGGCCGCCGCGGTCGCGCTCCTGCGCCTCCGGTCCGACGAAGGGAACGGTCGGGGGCAGGGAGGCGACAAGCGGGGTGAGGGCAGGGCGATTGGCCATCGGAAACTCCAGGCATGCGGCAAGGCGCTACCGCAGGGTTCTGCTTTGAAACGGGACAAAGTGCAACGGCCTGTAAGCGCCGGTGTGGGCGGAACAGCGCGGGATCGCGGAGCCGCGCCCACCCCGCAAGAAATTCCTTTGAACCTTCTCCCGGCCTGCGGCGACAGACGGTGCGAAGGGTCATTTCAAGGAGAGAACCCGTGAAACCTTCCATCAAGTATATCGCCGCCGCGTACGCCGTGCTGATCGTGGCGACCGCGCTTACCGGCAAGGCCTCGGCCGGCACCCATTCCGATGGCCAGGGCGGCGCCGTATGCAAGGGCGCCGGCTCGTGCCTGGTGCTCGAACTGGATTGCAAGGGCACCTACACGGACGCCACCGACAAGAACGGCACCGTCTACGGCAAGTGTTCGCAGGTCGCCAAGGTAGGTACCACGGGCCGTCCGAAGGCGCTCAAGTTGAACTGATCTGCCTCTATAGGCCGAACGGACCGCTCGCCCCTCACGCGAGCGGTCCGTTCGCGTGAGGACAGGCTGTCTTGTTAGGTTGACGGTGGTCGATCCGTGGCGCTGCGCTCTACGGGTTCTCGCATTCCTTCAAAGCCGACAGATAGCGGGCCCAAGCCTCGTTCCCGCCAGGACTGCCGAGTTGGGCTTGAACTTTCGTAATGCCTTCCCCCGTGGCTATGAAGGCGATTTTGTCCGACGGGCCGCCATCAGCGCGGCCTTCGACGGTGTTGGTACGTGTCGCGGGCGCATCGACTTTTTTGAAGCCGGGTGTCGTTGCGACCTTCCGGTAGAAACAATCGGAGAGAAGCTGGTAGTCGCCGGCGAGCACCGTCGTTTGCTTAGGTTCGGCGACGGTGGACTGGCAGCCACCGAGGACGAGCATTGTGTATACGATCAGTCGCTTCATCCGCATCCCTCGGATAAGCCCCCAATCTCATAGTCGCAGGAAATGTCTGTGGTCGCAAATGGCTTTCCGTAGGCGCGGGACCGCACCGGGGCGCGTGTCCCTGCGGCCGCGCGGCTGGTTAACGTAACGTAAATCAGTTTGACATGCGGTAAATTAGGTGTAGCTTAAAGAGTCCGTCAAGTCGGCTTCATCTGCGTCTGGCTGAGCGGGGGGTGCTGGGATGTCTGGGTCGCGTTGGAGCATCGTTGCCGCAGCATGCATCGTGCTCGCGGCAAGCAGCGGGTTTGCCGCCGAAAAGGTTGGCGAGGCGGTTCTCATCAAGACGTCGGTGACTGGTGCTGGCGGTACGCTCGCCGTACGGTCTCCCGTGCATCGCGACGAGAGGATCACGACATCCGGCAGCGGGCTTGGCGAGTTCGTCTTCCGGGACGGCACCAAATTCGCCGTCGGCTGGAATTCATCGGTGGTCATCGACAAGTTCGTCTTCAACGACAGCAAATCGGTCAAGAACCTGACAATCAACGCCGCGAAAGGCAGCTTCCGCTGGATAAGCGGCGGCTCGCCGTCAAAGGCATACAAGATCAACACACCGGCGGGGACGGTCGGTATTCGTGGCACTGCGCTCGACATCTTTGTCGGCACCGGCGGCAAGACTGCCATCGTTCTGCTCAGCGGCCAGGCCCGTTTCTGCGGCCGGAATGGCTGCCGCGATCTGAAGCGTCGCTGCGATGTCGTCGTCGCCACGCCGGGTGGCGGCATCACCAATCCCGAACGGGTCAATACAGGCATATTCGCCGATCTCGGCACGCCGCGCGCCTTGCCCTTCATCTCCGGCCGCCAGCGGCTGTCGGGAAAGTTCCGCGTCGGCAGCGGATGCCAGTTGGCAGCTTCGAACGAGAGATCGCGATCGGCAAAGTCGGCTCCTGCCGGTACAGCGAGCACGCCATCTCCGCCTGATCCACCGGATCCCCCTTCGCCTCCCGATCCTCCTTCACCTCCCGGCAAGGGGAAAAAGGGCAACAACGGAAAGGGCAATGGCGGCAACGACGGCTCGCCCAACGGGCGCGGCGATAACGATAGATAGGGCCGGCCGGCAGAACAGACTGCTGTTTTGCCAAGCGACATAGCCGATTTCTGGATGGATCCCGTTGGCAGTCGGGATAAGCTGGTGCCCAGAAGAGGACTCGAACCTCCACTCCTTGCGGAACACGGACCTGAACCGTGCGCGTCTACCAATTCCGCCATCTGGGCTGGTGGGCGCTCATGTAAGCGGGCCGGCCTGACCTGTCAACGCGCTTTTTCCGTTGTTCAGTCAAGCCGTCGAACGTTGCCGGCTATCGGTCCCTCGATGAAGCAGCGCCGGGACCGATCCGCATTCTCGCGCCGGGCGTGCCGGAGTACAGCATCAGCCGAGGATGTCCTTCGACTTTACGGTGGAGTCCGCGTTGAGTTGGTAGACGATCGGCACGCCGGTCGCGAGTTCCAGCTTGACGATCTCCTCGCCGGTCTTGCCTTCGAGCGCCATGATCAAGGCGCGCAGCGAATTGCCGTGCGCGGCGACCAGCACCGTCTGGCCGCGCAGCACATGCGGCTGCATGTCGTGCATGTAATAGGGCCAGACGCGCGCGCCGGTGTCCTTCAGGCTCTCGCCGCCCGGCGGCTGGATGTCGTAGGAACGGCGCCAGATGTGGACCTGCTCCTCGCCCCATTTGGCGCGGGCGTCGTCCTTGTTGAGGCCGGAGAGGTCGCCATAGTCGCGCTCGTTGAGCGCCTGGGCGCGGACGGTCTCGAGATCGCCCTGGCCGAGCGTGTCGAGGATGATCTGGCAGGTCTTCTGCGCACGCTGCAGATCCGAGGTGA
>JAEYXI010000690.1 GCA_023428515.1 Pseudomonadota bacterium
CTGCGCACCGGCGACCCGCTTGCCGTTGGCGACCTCGCGCCAGACCTTGAGAGCGCGGATCAATATGCCGTGCACCGTCTCGGAAAGCCCCGCCTTGCGCAACACCGCGGCCAGCGCGACGTCGCTCCCAGCCGCGAGCAGCGTCCGCACCCTTTGTTCGGACTGGTCCGCCAGCATCACCAGCACCGAGCCGAAGAAATCGACCTTGCCGTGCGCCAGTGCCCTTATGATGAAGCTTGCCGTCAGGTCGCCGCGCACCCTGAGATGCGTAATCAATGCCGCCTGATCCTCGGCGCTCGTCCCGTCGATCAGCGTCAGCGACGCCTTCACGCAGGCATCCTTGAGCACGCGCTCGACGCGCGAGGCACCCATCAGCGCCATCACCAGCGGCGCGCCCTTCAGGGCGTCGCCAAGCTTCACCAGCAGCATGTGGCGGCAATCGGCGGGCAGCCGCCGGTCGGCGATCAGCGCCTCGCGCAGCACCCCGACATGGCCGTGGCGCTCCGCCATGCGGCGAAAGGAAAGCGCCGCGATCTCCGCCCCTTCGTTGACGACGAGCATGCGGCAGGCTTCCGCCTCGCCCATCTCGGCGATCGCCGCCGAAAGCTCCATCGACACCGTCGGCCGGTCGGCGATGAGGTTCTGTATCGCCTTCTGGCCGGACAGCACCCGCTCGATCAAGTCCGCATCGGTCAGCAGCGGCGAACGCGCCAGCACGACCGACGCCACTTCCGGCTGGTCCGAGGCGAGCGCCGCGACGACATGCAGCGGCGCATGGTGGGACAGGGCCAGCGCCTCGGCCATCGCCTTGCGCACTTTCGCCGAGGGGTCGTCCAGCAGCAGCGTGAGTGCCGCCTCGGCCGCGCAGCGGTCTTCGAACGGCAGGCCGTGATTGACATAGGCGCGCGAGAGGGCCGCGGCGGCCGCCGCCCTCTCGTTCACCTTTGCAGTGTTCGCCCACTTCAGGAAATGCGAGACGACCATGAAACCCGCTGCCTGCCCGACCCGTTAGCCAACCCCTGGCTCGTTCCGACCGTAGGCAGAAATGGTTTACGTTTGGTTCACCATATTTATTAACTGGCTCGATTTGCGTGCCGACTTGCCGGACCCGGCTCAGCCGCCTATTCCGGTGACGATTCAGGAGGAACCCCCATGGCCGGGCTCTATCTCGAGGAATTCCAGGTCGGTCACGTCTTCCGCCACGGGCTCACCAAGACCGTGACGGAGAGCGACAACATGCTCTTTTCGACGATGACGCTGAATCCCCAGCCGCTGCATATCGATTTCGACTTCGCTTCGAAGACCGAGTGGGGCAAGCCGCTGGTCAACTCGCTCTTCACGCTCGGCCTGATGATCGGCATCTCCGTGCACGACACGACGCTCGGCACGACGCTCGCCAATCTCGGCATGACCGAGACGGTCTTCCCCAACCCCGTCTTCCACGGCGACACGATCCGGGTCGAGACGGAGGTGCTTTCCGTGCGCGAGTCGAAGTCGAAGCCCGATCGCGGCATCGTCGAGTTCGAGCATCGCGCCTTCAACCAGAACGGCCTGCTGGTGGCGAAATGCATCCGCCAGGCGATGATCAGAAAGATGGCTGCCTGATGCGCTCACTGCTTTTCGTTCCCGGCGATTCCGAGCGGAAGCTCGAAAAGGGATTTTCCGCCGGCGCCGACGTGGTGATCGTCGATTTCGAGGATTCTGTCTCGCGCGACAACAAGCCTGCCGCACGCCGCCTTGCGCCTGACATCATCCGCGCGCAGCGTGGCCGCGGCCCGCTCGTCTATGTCAGGGTCAACGATCTCGCGACCGGCCTCATCGACGAGGATCTTGCCGCCGTGGTCCCCGCCCGTCCCGACGGCATCATGCTGCCCAAATCGCAAGGCGGCGCGGATATCCAGCATCTCGCCACCAAGCTGCGCGTCGCCGAGATCGAGAACGGACTGCCCGACGGCGGCATCAGGATCATTCCCATCATCACCGAGACAGGCCTGGCGACGCTCTCGACCGCTACCTACCCCAATTCAAGTCCCCGTCTGGCCGGCCTGACCTGGGGTGCGGAGGATCTGTCGGCGGCCGTCGGCGCCCGCACCGCGCGCGACGAGCACCGCCGCTACACCGATGTGTTCCGTTACGCGCGCGCCGTCACGATCCTCGCCGCCGCGGCTTCCGAACTGCCCGCCATCGACACCGTCTTCGTCAATTTCCGCGACGCGGAAGGCTTGCGCGCGGATTGCCTCGAAGCCGAACGCGACGGCTTCACTGCCAAGCTCGCCATCCATCCGGCGCAGGTCCCCGTCATCAACGAGGTCTTCACCCCCTCAGCCGAAGCGGTCGCGCATGCGAACGCCGTGGTCGCTGCCTTCACCGCCGCCGGCAATCCCGGTGTCGTCGCCATTGACGGCCAGATGTACGACATACCCCACCTGAAGCGCGCCGAACGACTCTTGGCGCGGGCGCAGTCCTAGACGACAGACGCACGTCATAAAATTGAGCGACAGTCCGCTTGGCGCCGCGGGACAGGAACGCAGAGAAGCATTCAATGAGTGTTGAAAGCGACGCGCGCTTCTGGGATCGGACCTCGCGGAAATACGCAGCTGCCGCGATTTCGGACCAGGCGGGATACGAGCACACGCTCAGCCGGACCCTCGCTCTGCTTCGACCCAGCGACCGGGTGCTTGAGTTCGGCTGCGGGACGGGGACGACGGCGCTCCGGCTTGCCGGGCAGGTGCAAAGCTATCTTGCGACCGACATTTCAGCCGGGATGATCACGATCGCGCGGGAGAGACACGCGACCAATCCCGTGCCGGGGCTCGAGTTCAGCGTGGCGACGGCCGAATCGTTTGCCGCCCCGGCCGAACCGTTCGACGCCATACTGGCGTTCAACTACCTCCATCTGGTGCGCGACCTGCCCGGCACGTTGCGGCGCATCCACGCCCTGCTCGCCGACCAGGGTGTGTTCATTTCCAAGACGCCCTGCGTCGGCGAAATGAACCCGTTCATCCGCCGCGTCATGCTGCCCGTCATGCGCGCCGTCGGCAAGGCTCCGTATGCCGGCGTTTTCCGGACGGAGGAGTTGACCCGATCGCTGGTCTCCTCAGGCTTTGACCTCGTTTCGACCGAATACCATGCAACGAGGGGCAACGAGGCCCGACCCTACATCGCAGCGCGCAAGCAATGATGTCCTTGCCGGGCCGATGACGGCCCGTTCGTCCGTCATTCCTTCCACGGCCCGGAATAGTCGGCATAGAGCGTCCTGACATCCGGGCGCGGGCGCTTGAATCCCGGCCCGTCATGGGTGCCGATATGTACGAAGCCGACTACGCGCTCATGCGGCGCAAGCCCGAGCAGGGCGCGGCCCTCCTCGGTGTCGGAATACCAGTTGGTGATCATGTTGGTGCCGTAGCCCAGCGCATTGGCGGCATGCATCAGGTTCATTGCCGCCAGCCCGCCCGACAGGAACATCTCCCATTGCGGGATCTTCGGGTTTTCCTTCGGGCTGGAGATCACGCCGATCACCAGCGGCGCGCGCGAGAATCGCGTCAGTTCCTGGTTGCGCCGGCCCTCGGGCAGCGGTCCCTCCCTGGTTTCGGCGAGTTCGAGCAGCTTTTCCCCGATTTGTTCGCGCGCTTCGCCGCGATAGAGGATGAAGCGCCACGGGACCAGGCGCCCATGATCCGGCACCCTTGCCGCCGCGGTGAGGATCGTCTCGATCTCCGCGTCAGAAGGTCCCGGCGCCTTCAGTTCCGCGATCGGCGCCGAACTGCGGGTCAACAGGTGGTCGAGGATGGTCGATGCCATTTGTGCATGTCTCCGAAATGTCTGGCTGAAGCGCGGCGGCAGGCACAAGGGCGGGCGCGCGGCACCGTAGCTGGCGAATTGGCCTTGAAATTGCCATCTGGTTGGGTGAGAAGGCAAGCATGACCGGAGGGGATATCCGTCTTTTTGTCGTGCTCCTTGGTGCGGCCGTGTTCACGGTCCTGCCTGCTTTGGTGAACGCGCAGGAGTTTGGCGGCGGCACCGTCGCTCCCGGCGTCGACCTGAACCTGCCCTCCATTTCCAGCTTTGCGCCCGCCACGGACCCCTCCTCCCCGCTTGCACTGCAGACGGCAGGCGAGATCACGCTTTCGGCCAAGCTCACCGAGGAAGGCGAGGATATTTCGCGCGGGCTGGTCTGGCGCGTATTTGGCCAGCACGCCGGCGCTGACGGCAAACTGCCCCTCATAGCGTCGGCCCAAGGCGGCACCAGCGTCTTCAACCTCGCGCCCGGTGGCTACCTCGTGCATGCCTCTTACGGCCGCGCCGGCGCCACCAAGCGCATCACCGTCGGCCGTGATTCGAAAAGCGAGAACCTTGTTCTCGACGCCGGCGGCCTGAAGCTCGACGCGACACTGGCCGGCGGCGTGCGCATCCCGCCCGCCAAGCTCAAATTCTCCATCTACGACGCCGACGCCGACACCAATGGCGAACGCGCGCTGATCATCCCCGACGTCAGCCCGAACGCGGTGGTGCGGCTGAATTCCGGCACCTACCACATCGTTTCGACCTATGGCGCGGTCAATGCCGTCATCCGCTCCGACATCCGCGTCGAGGCCGGCAAGCTCACCGAGGCGACCGTCGAGCACCACGCGGCCGAGCTCACCATGAAGCTGGTGCGCGAGGCTGGCGGCGAGGCGATCGCCGACACCTCATGGTCGATCCTGTCGGGATCGGGCGATCCGGTGCGCGAGGTAGTTGGCGCCTTCGCCTCGCTGGTGCTAGCCGAAGGCGACTACACCATCATCGCCAAGAACAAGGACCGCATCTACCAGCGCGACTTCACCGTCGTCGGCGGCCGCAACCAGGACGTCGAGGTGCTGGCCACCGACGCCAATGCCGTCGAGAACATCGAAGGCGTCGACTAGCGCGCCTCCTTGCCTCCACGATTTTTCTCTCGCCCCTGTCGAATCCGTCTCTCCTCCTTCGTCATGGAATTGAGCGCTGACGAATGCGCCACATCCTAGAGGAGAAAAAAATGCTCAGAACCATCCTCGCCGCCGCGGCCCTGCTCTTCGCCGGCCCTGCCCTTGCGCAGCCGGCGCCCGTCGGCGCCCGCGTCGAGGTCAACGGCATGCAGATGTATTACGAGGTCTCCGGCGCCGGCGACCCGCTCATCATCCTGCATGGCGCCTACATGAATATCGAGAGCATGGGCCCGATCGTCGGCAAGCTCGCCGAGACCCACAAGGTCTACGCCATCGAGTTTCAGGGCCACGGCCAGACCAACGACATCGATCGCCCAATCACCTATCCCAACCTTGCCGACGACGTCGCCGCCTTCATGGACAAGCTCGGCATCGAGAAGGCGGACGTCTTCGGCTATTCGATGGGCGCGGCCGCCGGACTACAACTTGCCATCCGCCACCCGGACAAGGTGAACAAGCTCACCGCGGCTTCCGTCGCCTATGACGCAGAGGGCTGGCAGCCGGAATTCAGGGCCTTCATCCCGCAGATGACGGTGGAAGGCTTCCTCGCCATGCCGTTCTTCGAGCAGTTGCAGAAGAACAGCAGCGATCCCGAGCGCTTCCCGCAAGTCGTCGCCAAGCTGATCCAGCTCGAGAAGGAGCCGATGGCATGGGAAGCCGACGTCAAGGCGATGAAGACGCCTGTGCTGATCATCACCGGCGACGCCGACGTCGCCACGCTGGACCACTCAGTCGCGCTCTTCCGCCTGCTCGGTGGCGGCGCCATGGGCGACATGGGCAAGCCGCTCGCCGCCTCGCGCCTCGCGGTGATGCCGGCGACATCGCACACTGCGGTCATGAGCCAGCCCGAAATGCTCCATGCTTTCATCGAGCCCTTCCTGAAGGGCGAGGCGCCGAAAAGCATGTTCGAGTAGCAGCAGAACCCGGGCGGGGTCGCCAGCCGGCGATCCCGCAAGTCAAACGCCAGCCAGTCTCGACGGGCCGGCGCCTGCGATCACTCCTGGCACTTGTCCTCTTCGGCCTTTGCGGCGGCGGTCTTGTCGCCGTCCTGCTGCGCCTCGACGTCCTGCTCCGAGGTGGCGAGGTCCTTGTTGCCGCCGCCTTCCTCGGATGCGAGCGGCATGGTTGAGCCGTCCTTGGCGACCCTGTTGGCGCCTGGCTCCGCGCCTTCCAGCGGCGCTGTCGTGCCGTCCTTGGCGATCGCGCCTGTCTTGTTCATGTCGGTGCCGGCCGAATTGTCGGGGCATGCGGCAATAGCCGTTCCGGCGGCGAACGAAAGCGAAGCCGCCAGCAACAGGGAAGAAATCAGTCTCATTTCGGTCCTCCTTTCCGCGGGGGTGTCAAAGCTAAACAGGCGCTGTCAGGCTTTGGTTCCCGGAAAGGACGGCCAGGAACCTCTCACGCCGCCGCGACCGCCTCGATCTCGACCAGCAGCGGCGGCGCGGCCAGCGCCTTGACGACCAGCAGCGTGGTGGCCGGCGGCGGCGAAGGCAGCGTGCCGCCCGCCGCCTCCATGAAACCGGGGATCAGGCTCTCGTCGGTCAGGTAGATGTTCACCTTGGCGAGGTTCGAGGCGTTCATGCCGGCCTCGGCCAGCACCGCGTTCAGATTGGCCACCGCTATCTTCGCCTGCTCGGCGATCCCCTGCCCCATATTGCCTTCGGCATCGACGCCGACCTGCCCGGAGATGAACAGCATGCGCTGTGGCGACCGCACCTCCGCTCCCTGGCTGTAGTGGGGCGACTTCGGATAGCCGGTCGGGTCGATCATCGTGATCATCGCTTTTCTCCTCTCCTGGTTTTTCGTGTGCCTGTCGGCCTTGCGGCTTGCTTCGCTTGCGCGCGCAGATCCTTCAGCCGCCCGAACTCCGCGCGCACCATCTCGGCCATCGCATCCATCGACACGCGGCTGCGCGAAAGCGTCAGCACTCCGTGATAGAGCGTCATGAGATGCAGCGTCGCGGCAGGCGTCGCGGCAGGTCCGAGTTCGCGCGCCAACACTTGGCCTATCGCCTTCTCCGTCATCGCCAGCGTGTCTGCGATGTCGGCCGAAGCGAGGCCTTCTTCACGGCCGAACTCGACGATGGAATTGGTGACGAGGCAGCCGAACCCGTCCGAAAGCGGCGGCTCCAAAGTCGTCAGAATGAGTTTTTCCAGGTCTTCCAGCCCTGCCCCCTCGCCCGCGAAGGTGTCGAGCCGCTGCTTCACGAAGCCGTGGACGTAGTGATGCAAGGCCGCGCGGAAGAGCCCGGCCTTGTCGCCGAAGGCATTGTAGATGCTGCCCGAAACCAGCCCGGTCGCCTTCTCCAGTTCGGCAATCGAAACGTCGCGATAACCGCGTTGCCGGAACGCATTCGCGGCGGCAAAGAGAACGGTATCCCTGTCGAATGTGCGTGTACGGCCCATGCGACTGATATTAGAATATCTATTTTAAAATGCAAGTTCTAAATTTTCATCGAAGCATTTATGGAGCAAGCCGGAACGCAAGACGCTTTGCTTCGCTTACATTCTGGTGGTAAGAAATTAGCGGTCTCTAACAGGAGATCGCGGGCTGCCGCCACATGCAACCGAAGCAAATGAGGCGCATCTTTTTCAGCGCGCTGATACGTCAGGTCCGCGTTGTATGGCCAATTCTCTCCGGCATCATCCTGACGATGATCATCTGCGGCGTCGCCATTGGACACATAGAAAACTGGAGTCTTGGCGAAGCGCTTTACTTCACTTTCGCCACCGGGCTCACCATCGGATACGGCGATTTTGTCCCGCACACTTTCACTACCCGGGTCTTGGCCTTTGTGATCGGCATTTCCGGCATCGTACTGACCGGTCTTGTTGCGGCTGTCAGCGTTCAGGCCCTGCGCGCCGCGGACGACAGTCGCTCGATGATTCAAGGGGATGAATAGTCGGGCAAACAGGCGCGAGATTGGGGCAGCATTGAACGTGCATGACCCGGAGGTGCAGTGGCTGCATCCTGGGTAGATCGTCGGGGGATTTCGCATGGCTCTCTTGCTCAAGGAAGTTCGCGACAACCCAATCCTCTGGCTGTTGGCGATAGTTCCGGCCGTCTTTGTCGCGAAGGGCATCAATCCGGAAGCACACACTCTGCTTTTTGTGCTTTCGGTACTGGCGATCGTGCCGCTGGCCACGCTGTTGAGCACCGCCACCGAGTCGGTAGCCGCGAAAACCGGCGACACCGTTGGCGGTCTGCTGAACGCCACGCTGGGAAACCTCACCGAACTGGTGATCGCACTCACCGCCTTGAACGCCGGCCAGTACATGCTGGTCAAGGCGTCGGTTGCCGGCGCGATCGTCACGAACACATTGTTCATGCTGGGCGCATCGTTCCTGCTCGGCGGCATTAAGCATCACGTGCAGGAATACAATCGCACCAGCGCGCGTCTCCAGACCAGCATGCTGTTTCTGGCCACGATCGCGCTGATCGCACCCTCCGCCATCCTCGACGCCGATCGAACGGCGACCTCGGCCTTCATGCAGAAACTAAGTCTCGGCTTGTCGTTTCTTCTCATTGCCACTTACGTCCTCGGCCTGATCTTCTCGCTCAGGACACACAAGGAGTTCTTCGGCGGGGCCAGGCACGGCGAGAGCGGCGAGGAAGGCTGGCCGATGGGACTGGCGCTTGCTCTTCTTGCCGGTATCACGGTGCTCGTGGCGCTGGTCAGCGAGGTCTTCGTCGAGTCGGTCCAGCATGCGGCGGAAACCTTCGGCATGACCCCTGCATTTGTGGGCTTCATTGTCGTCGCGCTGGTCGGCGGCGCGGCCGAGATGGCTTCGGCATTCTCCGGCGCCCGCAAGGATCGCCTTGATCTGAGCGTGGGCATTGCGCTCGGAAGCGCATCGCAGATCGCGCTTTTCGTCGCGCCGGTACTGGTCCTGCTGAGCTACGTCGTCGGCCCCGCTCCGATGGACCTGCAGTTCTGGCCGGGCGCGGTGGTCATGGTGCTCATCGCCGCCACGACCGCCTTCCTCATCACCAACAGCGGGCGCTCGGCATGGTTCGTCGGAGTGCTGCCGATCATGGTGTACCTGATCTTCGCCATGATGCTGTACCTGCTCCCGCCGCAGATACAGTAGGCCAATGCCCTACCAGTAGGGTGACCGGCATTGCTTTCTACGTCCGCTGTACGCCACAAAGGAATTGTCTTCCCGACGGTAGGAGACGTAGGTGGCACGGCACCATTCGACATGCGCCGGGCTCAGCCTCACCACGCGGTATTTCGGCCGTGCGACCAGCGGCTTGCCCGGCTCGCGGAAGTGGAACCCGAAATAAAGCGAACGGGCGTGGAAGTCCGGCGGCGTATTC
>JAEYXI010000006.1 GCA_023428515.1 Pseudomonadota bacterium
GGGTAGGAGGCAGCGCTCGACGTTTTGGTTCAGCGCAGCGAACTTCCCAGACGACCCCACCACGATCGACGACCCCGGAAGGGTGCCCGCTCTTCACTTCACCCACATCTTCGTCCGCTTGTGCCAGTCGGCGATCGACTCCTCCGGATAGACGTCGAACACCTTGTCGCCCTTCCGCACATGCGGTTCCACCCAGCTCGCCTTGTACTTCAGCATGATGTGGACGCGCTCCCCGGGCTTCGGCAGCTCGCTGTCGATCGCCGAGGCGAAGGGATGCACCAGTTCCGGCCAGGTCGGGTCGTAGAGCCAGAGCGCCGATCCGCATTTCTTGCAATAGTTGCGCTCGCCGGTCGAAACCTCGCAGCGCCCGTGCTCGTCATCCTCGATCTCGGCGCGGTAGACGCCGATCGCGCGCTTGCCCTGGACCTTCAATGTCTCGTAGACGCCGCCGAGATTGATCGCATACCCGCCGCCGCCCTGCTGCTTGCGGCAGATCGAGCAGTAGCAGAGCATGAAGGGCGCGGGCGTATGGCTTTCGACCTCGAAGCTCACCGCGCCGCAGCGGCATGACCCTTTCAGCAGAACCGGCATCAGCGAATACTCCTTTGATCGCTGCGCACGATATGGCGCGTGCCGGCATCGCGGCAATGACAGCCGTCCGCACTGCTGACATAGTCTGCCAATGGAAAACGAACGCATCGCCGAACTCTTCGCCGGCCTCGGCCCCGTCAGCATCAGAAGGATGTTCGGCGGCAAGGGCATCTATCTCGACGGCGTCATCTTCGCCATCGTGCTGCGCGGCGAGCTGATGCTCAAGGCGGATGCGGAGGTGGCGCCGGACTTCGCCGTGGCCGGCTGCAGGCAGTGGATCTACCCGAACCGCAAGACCGGCAAGCCCGTCCCGATGCCCTACTGGACGGTGCCCGACGGCGCGCTCGACGATCCCGACGAGATGACACCGTGGGCAAGGAAGGCTTTCGAAGCTGGCAGGCGGGCAGGCAAGTAGCCGGTTTGGATCGTCAAAAGCTATCGCATTTCCATCGGCTGCGGCGCCAGGGCGAGGGCCTCGGCGAAAGCATCTTTTGAAAGCTCCGGGATGGAAGCCGCGCTCTCGACCGCGAGCAGTGCGGCCGCCATTCCCTCCCGTAACGCCTCGCCGAACGGCTCTCCATTGAGCAGGGCCGCCGTCATCGCGCCGGCCAGCGCGTCGCCCGCGCCGGTGACGTCGGCGATGGTTCGCGGCTTGGGCGGCGGAACGGACAAGACGCGAAACGCATCGAAGCCCGTCACCGGTTCGCTGCCCTGGGTGATCACGCCACGGCCAAGGCCGAGCGTCCGCAGCCTGTCGATGATCGCTTCGATCGGATCGTCGCCGCCCATGCCGGCGAGCGCCGCCGCCTCGCGCCGGTTCATGTAAAGGCAGGCAAGCGCCGGCAACACTTCCGCCAGCCGCACCGCCTTCGCGGGCGAGATTGCGATCGCGAAAAGCGGCTTGCCTGCGGCGAGAGCGGCCAGCCGCTCCAGTCCCACTGCCGGAATGTTGGCGTCGCAAAGGATGGCGTCGGCCGCCGCGATTTCCTCGCGCAGCTTCGCCCGCCTGAGCTGTTTTGGAAAAGCGATCTCGTAGAGATGCATGTCGGCAAGTGCGGCCACCACGTCGCCAGCACTATCGAGGAGCGCGGTGTAGCTCGGCGTCGCGCGATCCAGGAATACGGCCGAGAGGTCGGCGATGCCACTCCCGGCGATCGCCTGCGCCACCGTGTCGCCGGCCGCATCGCCGCCCCGCATCGACATCATGGCCCCGCGCGCTCCGCGTTGGACGGCATTGCGAAGTGCGTTGAAGGCGCCGCCGCCGACATCCTCGCGCATCGTTCCGGGTATCGAGGCGCCTGGCACGAATGTGCCGGTCATCTGCCCGCGCCGGTCGATATGCGCGCCGCCGACGGCGAGGATTTTGGGAGATGTCATTCGCTATCCGCGGCTCTGCCAACGGCGCGGAGATTAGGTCGACGGGATCGGGCAGGCAACCGGAGTGGGGCGAATCGGCGGCGGGTCCCGAGCCGCCGTCGCGACCGTTGTCGCGCTCTTGACAGGCATCCGTGAATCAGCGGATGGGAACAAAGCTGAAACAGATTGGATTAAGCCAATTCAGTCAGTTAGATAGCGCCTCTTGCAAAATGCGAACAAAACGAGTACACAACATGTGAACACGCGAAAGTTCCGGCCTTCATTGAGGAGCAAGGGGTGATATCATGGCGCAAAATTCATTGCGGCTCGTAGAGGACAATACGGTGGACAAAACAAAGGCTCTGGATGCCGCGCTTTCGCAGATCGAGCGTGCCTTCGGCAAGGGCTCGATCATGCGGCTCGGAGCAAATGAGCAGGCAGTCGAGATCGGCACGGTCTCGACTGGCTCCCTCGGCCTCGACATCGCCCTCGGCGTCGGTGGTCTGCCGCGCGGCCGGATCGTCGAGATCTACGGACCGGAGAGCTCGGGCAAGACGACCTTGGCGCTGCACACGGTCGCCGAGGCGCAGAAGAAGGGCGGCATCTGCGCCTTTGTCGATGCGGAACACGCTCTCGACCCGGTCTATGCCCGCAAGCTCGGCGTCGAACTGGAGAATCTGCTGATTTCGCAGCCCGACACCGGTGAGCAGGCCCTTGAGATTTGCGACACGCTGGTGCGTTCCGGCGCGGTCGACGTTCTGGTGGTGGATTCCGTTGCCGCACTTACCCCTCGCGCCGAAATCGAGGGAGAGATGGGTGATTCCCTGCCGGGCCTCCAGGCGCGGCTGATGAGCCAGGCGCTCAGGAAGCTCACCGCGTCGATCTCGCGCTCCAACACGATGGTCATCTTCATCAACCAGATCCGCATGAAGATCGGCGTCATGTTCGGCTCGCCCGAAACAACGACGGGCGGCAACGCGCTGAAATTCTATGCCTCGGTCCGTCTCGACATCCGCCGCATCGGCTCGGTCAAGGATCGCGACGAAGTCGTCGGCAACCAGACCCGCGTCAAGGTCGTCAAGAACAAGCTGGCGCCGCCCTTCAAGCAGGTCGAGTTCGACATCATGTATGGCGAGGGCGTCTCGAAGACCGGCGAACTGGTCGACCTCGGCGTCAAGGCCGGCGTGGTCGAGAAGTCGGGCGCCTGGTTCTCCTACAATTCCCAACGCCTCGGCCAGGGCCGCGAGAACGCAAAAATGTTCCTGCGCGACAATCCCGACACGGCGCGCGAAATCGAACTGGCGCTCAGGCAGAACGCCGGTCTGATCGCCGAGAAATTCCTGGAAAACGGCTCGCGCGACGATTTCGACGACGACGATGCAGCCGCTGGCGGCATGTAATCCCCGCAGACAAGTTGTTGCGTAACGACCGCCGGCTTTTGCCGGCGGTTTTGCTTTGATTGGCGCGCTTCTATCTGTCTGGCATTTGCGTCCGTCATTCCGGGGCGGCGAAGCGGAACCCGGAATCCAGATCGCCGGCCTTGGTCGAGTTCCCCGGCACTCTGGAGGACGATGCCGGATACTACTTTGGCCCTTCAACCAATGTGCGGTTTGCCAGCTTCCGCAAGGAGAGGGAAAGCGCTGGCTGGCCCTTCCGAGTTTCTGGACAGCTATAGGAGCGGCAGCTAAAAGGCCTGAACTTGAATTTCCGGCCCGTCCGGCCGGTGCACCAGAAGGCAACCGCATGAGTGGCGTAAACGACATCAGGTCGACATTCCTCGACTATTTCAGGAAGCACGGACACGAAGTCGTGGCCTCGAGCCCGCTCGTTCCGCGCAACGACCCGACGCTGATGTTCACCAATGCCGGCATGGTGCAGTTCAAGAACGTCTTCACCGGCCTTGAGCAGCGTTCCTATTCGCGCGCCACGACCGCGCAGAAGAGCGTGCGCGCCGGCGGCAAGCACAACGACCT
>JAEYXI010000015.1 GCA_023428515.1 Pseudomonadota bacterium
GGGTAGGAGCGGGTCATGGATATCTGGAACTATCTCGAATACGCGGCCTGGGCGCTGTCGGCGGTGGTGGCGGCGATAATGATCATCGACATGATCAAGATCGACACGACCTACGACAACGAACTTCTCACTTCATCTCGAGAGGGTGAGCTCGAACTGACGCAAGAGCGTCACGAGCTTTGACGATGCACGGTGAACCGTCGTCCACCGGACATCGTCCAGCTCTCTTTTTTCACGCAATTCCGGACGCAAAACCGCTGCGCACTTTTGCTGGAATTGCCTTGGCTCTGAGGGGACTTTCATGAGCAACGTTTCAACTGCTGAAGCGCCGCAGAGGCTCGGCCTCCTGCGCGTGCTCGGCCCCGGCCATGTCTGGGCGCTCGGCGTCGGCATCGTGCTGGTCGGCGAATACATGGGATGGAACTTCTCCGTCGGCAAAGGCGGCATGATCGCCGGCCTGGTGGCCTGCTGGGTGGCCGGCCTGCTCTACACCTGCGTCGCGATGATCGACTCGGAGGTGACCTCGACAGTCGCCGCCGCCGGCGGCCAGTACGCCCAGGCCAAGCATATCGTCGGGCCGCTGATGGCCTTCAATGTCGGCCTGTTCCTCGTCATGGCCTACACGATGCTGGAAGCGGCCAACGCCATCACCATCGGCTTCCTGCTCGACACAGTCGCCGGCATGCTCGGCCATTCCGGCCTCAACCAGAAGCCGTTCATCATCCTCACCATCCTGTCGCTGGCCTTGCTGAACTACCGCGGCGTGCTGGCTTCGCTCTCCTTCAACTTCGTCATCACGGCCTTCGCCTTCCTGGCGATCATCGTGCTGTTCCTTTCGGTGCAGTTCGGCGCTTCGGCCGTGCCGCTCGACTTCTCGGCGGTGAGCAACGAACCCCTGCCCTATGGCTGGCTCGGCATCGTCGCGGCGCTCCACTTCGGCCTCTGGTACTATCTCGGCATCGAAGGCACCTGCCAGGCAGCCGAGGAGGTCCGTTCGCCGGCGCGCTCGCTGCCGTTCGGCACGATGGCGGGCATCATGACGCTGGTCATCGCGGCGACGCTGACCTGGTATGTCTGCTCCGGCCTGATCCCGTGGGAATATCTCGGCCAGGCCGGCACGCCGCTGTTCGACGCAGCACGCGTCACCGGCAACTCCGGGCTGATGGTGCTGCTCTTCATCGGCACGGTCTTCGCGACGACGGCCTCGGCAAACGGCTGCATCAACGACGCGTCCCGCGCATGGTTCTCCATGGGACGCGACCATTACTTGCCGGAATGGTTCGGGGCGGTGCATCCGCACTACCGGACGCCCTACCGGTCGATCGTCTTCCTGATCCCGATCGCGCTGATCTTCGCGCTCGGCGCGCCGCTCGACCAGGTGGTGACGTTCTCGATCCTGTCAGGCCTGCTCGGCTACACCTTCATGACCTTCAACATGGTCATGTTCCGGAACAAGTGGCCGCTCGGCACGATCAAGCGCGGCTATGTGCATCCGTGGCACCCGCTGCCGGCGCTCGTGCTGCTGGTGCTCTGCGCGGCGACCTATTTCGCGGTGTTCCTTGGCTACGGCACGCAGCTGATCGCGATGCTCTGCTTCTACATCATCGCTTCGCTGTGGTTCCACTTCTGGCGCTATCGCTTCGTCAAGCGCGGCGACCAGTTCACCATGCCCTGGCCACGGCCGCAGGGCTACTGAGGCCGGATCTGAAACCCATGCCGTCGGCGCTCGAACTCATCGACCTGCCGCTCCCGCTTTGGGGGACGGGATTCCTGCTCTTCTGCATACTGGGCGTCGCGGGCCACGCGGCGCTCGCCCGCAAGGAACTGCGCGAAGACCTCAGGCAGCGCCGGGCGCTGCTCGACGAGGCTGCCGGGCTGCTCGACGATCCCAGCGTGACGGTCGGAAGCGACGGTTACCCCCGGCTCAGCGGGCTGGCCGCCGACGGCAGCAGGATCAGCCTCGAAGTCGTCGCCGACAGCCTGGTGCCGCGCCGACTGCCGCAGCTCTGGCTGAAGCTGACGCTGCTTGCGCCGCAGGCCACTGCGCGCCCTTCGATCGGCGTGCTTGCGCGGCCGGTCGGCACAGAATTCTATTCGCGGGTGCTCGGCCTGCCCGACACGATAGCTCCGTCCTTCGCATCGGATTTTCCGCTGCTGATGCGCGGGCGCGGCGCGACCGACGCCGCCCTAGAGCACACGAGCGAGCTGTTTCGTACCCTCTTCGCCGACCCTGCCCTCAAGGAGATCGTGATCACGCCGCGCGGTGCCGGCACGGTCCGGCAGATCGCAGAGGGCGATCGCGGCGCGCATGTGCTCTACCGGCAGATGCGTTTCCCGGTGAAGCAGGTTTCGCCCGAGCTCGTGCGCAACGCGCTGGCCGAGCTACGGCTGCTCGACGCGGCGCTCGACCCTTCGCCCCAGCTATATCAGGTATAGGTATAACGGAGTTCCATGAGCCAGCCCCTGAATCCCCGCCTCGTGCTTGTCCTGGCGATCCTGTTTCCCGGGGCAGGTCACGTCGCCATCGGCCAGACGCAGCGCGGATTCTGCTTCCTGCTGTTCGCGATCCTGTTCATGGTGCTTTCCTATATGACCACGACGCCCGAGCACTCCTTCATCGGCCGGCATGCCGGCGGGCTTTTCGTCTGGGCGCTTTCGATCACCGATGCCTACAAACTGGCGAGGATCCGCTACGAGGCTTTTCGGCGTATGGCAACGGAGCCAGGCGTCTAGCAGGAATCCCGGAGTAACCTCTGCTCAATTAATTACAGGAATATTTTTTTCATCCCAGTTGAAAGCACTTCGCTCCTTCGCTAGAAATCGAGGAATGCTCTCAGGTTGAGAAAGGACAAGGCCATGTGTGGCATTGTGGGGTTGTTCCTGAAGGATAAGTCGCTGGAGCCGAAGCTCGGCGAGATGCTGTCCGAAATGCTGGTGTCGCTGTCGGACCGCGGGCCGGACAGCGCCGGCATCGCCATCTACGGATCGGGCGAGAAGAAGAAGAGCAAGATCACCATCCAGTCGGCCGACCCGAAGAACGACTTCGACGGTCTCGGCAAGGCATTGGAAAAGGCGATCGGCTCGAAAGTCGAAATCATCGTGAAGTCGACCCACGCCGTCATCGAGGTGCCTACCGACAAGGTCGAGGCCGCGCGCGACGCGATCCTGGAACTGCGCCCGTCGGTGCGCATCATGGGCATCGGCGAGGTCATCGAGATCTTCAAGGAAGTGGGGCTGCCGGCCGACGTGGTGAAGCGCTTTGCACTCACCAAGATGTCCGGCACGCACGGCATCGGCCACACGCGCATGGCGACGGAATCGGCCGTCACCACGATGGGCGCGCACCCCTTCTCGACCGGACCCGACCAGTGCCTGGTGCACAACGGCTCGCTGTCGAACCACAACAATGTCAGGCGCGAGCTGAAGCATGACGGCATGACGTTCGAGACCGAGAACGATACCGAGGTCGCCGCCGCCTTCATCTCCAACAAGATGGCGCATGGCGACAATCTCGGCGCGGCGCTGGAGAAGACTTTGACCGACCTCGACGGTTTCTTCACCTTCGTCGTCGGCACCAAGAACGGCTTCGGCGTGGTGCGCGACCCGATCGCCTGCAAGCCCGCCGTCATGGCCGAGACCGACCAGTATGTCGCCTTCGGTTCCGAATATCGCGCGCTTGCCAACCTGCCCGGCATCGAAGATGCCAAGGTATGGGAGCCCGAGCCGTCCAAAGTCTATTTCTGGGAGCACTGATGCCTACGGTTGATCTGGCCAAAACTTCACTGCGCGACCTCAACCAAGCGCTCCATCAACTCAAGAACGGTTCGAACGAAACCGCCTGGGAGGTTATCAATCCCAAAGGCAGCCACGCGGTGGCGGCCGGCGTCGACGTGCCAGTCGCGGTCGATGTCAGGGGATCGGTCGGCTATTACTGCGGCGGCATGAACGACGGCGGCACGATCACCGTGCACGGCTCGGCCGGCCCCGGCGTCGGCGAGAACATGATGTCGGGCACGATCGTGGTGAAGGGCGACGCCAGCCAGTATGCCGGCGCCACCGGCCGCGGCGGGCTGCTCGTCATCGAGGGCAACGCGTCGTCGCGCTGCGGCATCTCGATGAAGGGCATCGACATCGTCGTGCACGGCGATATCGGCCACATGTCGGCCTTCATGGCGCAGTCGGGCACGCTGGTCGTGCTCGGCGACGCGGGCGACGCGCTGGGCGACTCCATCTACGAAGCAAAACTCTTCGTGCGCGGCAAGGTGAAGAGCCTGGGCGCCGACTGCGTGAAGAAGAAGATGCATCCCAAGCACATCGAGCGGCTGAAAAAGCTGCTCGACGCCGCGGGCGTCAAAGGTGTGAAGCCGGAAGAATTCACGCGTTACGGCTCGGCCCGCACGCTCTACAACTTCAACATCGACAACGCCGACGCGTACTAAAGCGGACGAGGGGCATCATGACGTACAAGAATCCGCCGACCACGCCGCGCAAGTCCGCAACCTTCGACGACTATACGATGTCTGAAATCCGCCGCGCGGCGGCGACCGGCATCTACGACATCCGTGGCTCCGGTGCGAAGCGCAAGCTGCCGCATTTCGACGATCTCCTGTTCCTCGGCGCGTCGATCTCGCGCTACCCGCTGGAAGGTTACCGCGAGCGCTGCGACACCTCCGTCGTGCTCGGTACGCGCCATGCGAAGAAGCCGATCGAGCTGAAGATACCGATCACCATCGCCGGCATGAGCTTCGGCTCGCTGTCCGGCCCCGCGAAGGAAGCGCTCGGACGCGGCGCGACAGCTGCCGGCACCTCGACCACCACCGGCGACGGCGGCATGACGCCCGAGGAGCGCGGCCATTCGAGCCTCCTCGTCTACCAGGTGCTGCCC
>JAEYXI010000027.1 GCA_023428515.1 Pseudomonadota bacterium
GAGATGGTCGCCATAGAGGAACGGCGCGAACTCGTCGCCGCCGGCGATCGGCAGCGGCGCAATCACGGCGTCGGCGCGCGGCTCGTAGAAGAAGGGTATCGAGAAGCGCTCGCGCTTCGGCGCGACGACGCGGTGGCGCGTCGCCCGCACGACGCCGCCGGTCCAGCGTTCCAGCAGCTGGCCGAAATTCACGGCGAGCGTGCCGTCGGCCGGCGGAACGTCGATCCAGTCGCCTCCGTGGTTCTTCGCCTGCAGTCCTTCCACGCCGTCCTGCGCCAGCAGCGTCACGAAACCGGAATCGGCATGCTCGCGGCCGATGATCAGCCGCTTCTCGCCCTTGTCCATCACCCAGTAGTCCGGGTTCGACAGGTCGACGCCGACGTTTTCCTCGCGCAGCGGATAGCGGATCAGCCTGAGCGTCGAGATGCCGCCCTTGAAATGGTCGTCGAAGGTCGTCTCGGCGAGCTTCATGCTGCGCGCGATCGAGGCCATCAGCGCCGCGCCCACCTTCTCCATCGACTTGTAATAATGCGCTGCGGCCTCGCGCCAGCCTGGCAGCGCGGTCTCGGCCGGCAGCGGCGTACGCTCCAGAAGCGGATCGTCGGCATCGTGCGCGGCGTCGGCATGAGCGACGTCAGGCCCCATGTCGATCCCTTCCTTGTACGAGATCGCGGCGGGCTGCAGCGGGAACCAGCCGCGATAATAGTTCTGCTTCGACGGATCGAAGTTCCAGCGCAGCATCTTCGCCTTCTCCTCGTCGCCGAGGGCGAATATCTCAAGCAATCCCGCGCGCTTGGCGCCGGTCAGCAGCTCGGCGCCGGGAAAGCCACGCACCGTCATGAAGCCGATGCCGGACCCCGCCGCGAATATCTCCCGGTCGGTCGCATCGCGCGCCGGCGACGGCGGTCCGAACAGCGGCGCGATATCGATGGCGGGGATATGGTCGTTCCTGTCCTGCATCTGTCTTCCTCGAAGCGGCTCGCATTGCCCAGGCGCAGCCTGGTTATCGTTACCGGCGTTCAGCGCGCCTTGTCGGCCGCCGTCCTGATCGCCTCGATGTTGGCGCGGTAGGCGTCGACGCCATCGCCCTTGAAGATCGCCGCGCCCGCGACCAGCACGTCGGCGCCGGCAGCCACGACCAGCGGCGCCGTCTCCGGCGACACGCCGCCGTCGATCTCGATGCGGATCGGCCGCTTGCCGATCAGCGCCTTCACGCGCTTCACCTTGTCGACCATCGCGGGGATGAACGCCTGCCCGCCAAAGCCCGGATTGACCGTCATGATGAGGATGACGGAGAGCCTGTCCAGCACGTATTCGATCGCGCTTTCCGGCGTCGACGGGTTGATCGCCACGCCCGCCGTCTTGCCGAACGACTGGATGGCGTGCAGCGAGCGGTCGAGATGCGGCCCGGCCTCGGCATGCACGGTGATGTTGTCGCAGCCGGCTTCCGCGAATGCCTGGAGATACGGATCGGCCGGCGCGATCATCAGATGGCAGTCGAACAGCTTTTTCGTGCGGCCGCGGATCGCCTTGATGATCGGCGGCCCGAAAGTGATGTTCGGTACGAAATGCCCGTCCATCACGTCGAGATGGATCCAGTCCGCGCCTGCCTTGTCGATCGCCTCCACCTCCTCGCCGAGCTTCGAGAAATCGGCCGACAGGACGGACGGTGCGATCAGGGTTTTTGTCATCCGGGACGATCCGCTTTGTTGGCGACACAATCGGCCGGCATGCCCGGCCGATCTCCGCTTACAGCATCGGATCGCAAAGCGCGACGTGGTTTTCGGTCCTCGCGACGCTGCACGAGCCTGAAGGGACAGGACCCTGGACCGCTACCCCAGGCTGTCAGGATTGATGCCCATCTGCGCCAGGCACAATCTCACGGGAAAGACCCACACCTCGTTGGTCGACTGGATTCCGCCGAAAAGCAGCCCTACCGCCTTCAGTCCCCCGCGCGACTCGCAGAATACCACGGCCCCGGAATGGCCGGGGCCGCATTGTCCCTGCATCACATCGAACTTGTGAAAGCCCGCATAACGCAGCATATGGCCGTCGATCCTGATCGGCGAGCCTGCCGGCATGAAGGCCCGCCACCGCACGACATGCACGAAGTTGCCCGCCACGTAGAAAAAGCGGCGTGGGTCGTTGTTGGCTATGTCGCCGGAACTCTCGAGCGCCAGCGGAACCCCGTGGAACTCGCCATGCGCGACGCTGTCCGGCGGCAGTTGCACCAGCGCGGCATCGCTGCGGATCAGCGGCGCGGTCAGGTCGTCTATCCTGGTCACGCTGCCCTGGATCGGCGTCCCATCCGGCAGGCGTACAGTGATCGGGTAAGGCCGAACGCCCGGATCGGCAGCGACATGCGCGTTGGTGAGGAAGAAGTCGAAGCCGCCCTTCCTGAACACCAGCCCGACCGTGCCGGTCTCGCCGTCGCCGGCGATCACCAGGTGGCCGCCGCGCATCCTGAACCCCGCCGGCTCCTCGCCGATCTCGCAGACGTCGGTGGCGATCAGCGCCTTGCGGGAGCCGCCGGGCGAGCTCAGCGCGATATGTTTCGGTATCTGCTCCGCGGCGACACCTTCCCCCTTCTTCATTACGTAGAAGGCGATGCAGGTCTGCGGCAACCGGCTGCCCTTCCGGTATTTCTTCGAAACGCCGATGTGGTGGGCGCCGTAGCGTGCGGCCAGCTCGTCGTTGCGCTCGAGGATGGTCTGTTCCACCATCGCATAGGCGGGGTGCGGCAGCACCTTGCCCGCCGTCGGCTTGGCGCGCGCGGCGTTCACTGCTGCACCGGCCCGGGCGTCACGCCCCCGCTTCCCGGCTGGGGCACCACCACGGCCGAGCCCGGCTGCTGCACGACCACCGTGCCGCCGCCGCTGAAGCCTTGAGCCGGGGCGGAGGTCTTCACCTTCAGCAATTGCTGCTCGACCACCAGCGGCCGGAGCCCGACCAGATTGCCGTCGTCGTCAAAGACGATCTCGTAGACCTGGAAACGGTCCTTGAGGCCGCCCTTCGCCCCGGGACTCGCCTGGCCGGAAAAGCCCTCGGGAATTTTCTGCGCCAGCGTCTTCAAGAGATCGATGATGGCGGTGGTATCCATGTCGGCGTTGACGCTGGTCAAGACGCCACTCGTCATGTTCGCCTGGAAATGGTTCTTCGCCAGGAAGGCCCCGAAACGCAGAGCGTAGGCGCGGTTGTAATTGGGAATCATTTCGACCTTGACGCTCTCGCCGGTCACCACCAGCAGCGGCTTCACGTCGTAGACCCTGATGCCGTTGATCCTGTCGCCGGGCTTCACCGGCTGCGCCGTCACATAGGCGCAGCCCGAGCCCAGCCCTGCCACGCCCAGCCCCGCCACGCACAGCACCGCCG
>JAEYXI010000029.1 GCA_023428515.1 Pseudomonadota bacterium
GCCCAGGCGACCCGCTCCCGCCGCCCCTGCTCAGAATACCGCCCCTGCGGCCCCGGCGCGTGCCGGTACGCTGACGGCGGAGCGCCCGGCCGAGGCCCCTGCCCAGCGCCAGCGCGAGACCGCCCAGCGGACCCCGCAGGGCGGCTGGGTGCGCGACCTGCTCTCCAACGCCTCGCGTGAAGAGGATGCAGCGCCGGTGACGGTCGCCGAGGCTCCGCGCCCAGCGCCGAGCCAGCGTTCGCCGCTGCAGGTGGTGGAGTCGCTCAACTCGCTGTCGGTCGACATCGCCCGCGCCATCGACCACGACGCGTCGATCGAACTCTGGGATCGCTACCGCCGCGGCGAGCGTGACGTCTTCACGCGTCGCCTCTACACGCTGAAGGGCCAGCAGACCTTCGACGACATCCGCCGCAAGTACCAGTCGGACGGCGAGTTCCGCGCCGCGGTCGATCGCTATTGCGAGGATTTCGAGCGGCTGCTGAAGGACGTCGCCAAAAACGACCGCGACAACGTCATGACGCAGACCTATCTGACCTCGGACACCGGCAAGGTCTACACCATGCTGGCACACGCCGCGGGCCGCCTGCGCTAGGCGTCCGACACTCACGAAAAAGGGCGGGATCCTCATCCCGCCCTTTTTGTTTGTGGGGGTCGTCTGATTGGCCTCCCGGCGAATGAACGTACCCTCCTTGGAGTACCTATTGCCGTGATCGCACGATCGATTATAGTTGGCTCACTCCATAATCGGTTTTTATGAATGGACATCAATTCCGCGCTCAGGGCATTCGTCAGGACCGTCGAGAAGGGTTCGGTCACCGGCGCTGCGCGGGATTTGCGGATTTCCCAGCCTGCCGTTACCAAGCACCTCAAGAATCTCGAGCAGCATGTGAATGCGCGTCTCCTGGAACGCTCCTCGAAAAGCGTCAGGCCGACCGCCCACGGAATGGCGCTCTATGAGGTCAGCCGCCAGGCGCTTGCCTCCATCGATGCCGCGCTGGAGGGCGTGCGGCTCAATATGGGAGAGGTCGAAGGCAGCTTGCGCATTCACGCCCCGTCCTGCATCGGCTCCCAGCACCTCCACGGGATCGTCATGGACTTCCAGAATGCCTATTCGGGCATCGGCGTGGAACTGGTGCTGGACAACCGGGCGGTGGATCTCATCTACGAGAACTTCGACCTGGCGGTCCGCTACGGCAAGATCGAGGATCAGGAGGTCGTGGCGCGCAGGATCGGCTGGGTCCAGCGAATCCTCGTCGCCACTCCAGCCTATCTGAAGCGCGCCGGTCCCATCGACACGCCGGAAAGACTGTCGGATCTGGACATTGTCACGACCACGGCGATCCTCTCGCCGAGGAACACGCTGACCCTTAGCCGCGCTGACAACTCGTCGATCGAGATCGAGGTGAAGCCTGTCTTCAAGACCAACAATGCCCATGTGATCATAAACACGCTGCTTGCCAGCCGCGGCGTTGGTCCCATCCAGCGCAACCTTGTCATCGATGCCCTCGCCGACGGCAGCCTTGTGCGGGTCCTGCCCGACTATGCCGTCAAGCCGACGGAAGTCTTCCTGGCCTATCCCTCGACGAAGTTCATGCGGCCGGTCGTGCGCGCTTTCACCGACTTCGTCATCCCGCGCCTGCGGGCGGTGGGCGGGATTTCGCAGGAAGCGCGCGAGTTTCCTCCCGCCGACGATCGAGCCCGTCGCACGCAGCTCGCCTAGCCTATCCTGGAACACCGGACTGCACTCGGCCAGTTCACGTATAACTGATAGCTATGAGACGTATTCCCTCATAGCGTCTGGACGTTTTCTTGCTTATGGGTTCTCTCGGAATCCGTCGAACGACGGCAGAATTCGAAAGTACGCAAAGACCCATCATGCAAGAATCTCAAACCCGGCCCCTGACGCGCCGGGCATTCCTCTCCCTGTCCATCTCAGCCTCTGCCTTCATAACCGGCTGCGCCACGACCGCCGGTCCGAGCGTTCCTCCGCCCACGCCTGCCCCGCCGAGCCGGCCCCAGGGCGTTGCGTCCGACGCGGAACTCGAAGCGCGCTACGCTGCGGTCGAGGATAGCGGCCATCTCATCGCGGCGGTCCCGTTCCGCGAGATGGACCCGAAATATTACCGCCAGCGCGTCGCCGATCCGACGGGCGAAAAACCCGGCACCGTGGTGGTCGATACGACGCGGCGTTTCCTCTACCTGACCGAGCCCGGCGGCACAGCAATGCGCTACGGCGTAGGGATCGGCCGGGAGGGATTCGCCTGGCAGGGCCAGGGCATCATCCACTGGCGCCAGCCCTGGCCGCGCTGGAAACCGCCGGCCGACATGATCGCCCGGCAGCCCGAACTGGAGCGGTATTCGGTCGCGAACGGCGGCATGGAGCCGGGCGTCAGGAACCCCCTTGGCGCCCGCGCGCTCTACATTTTCCAGAACAACCAGGACACGCTTTACCGCCTGCATGGAACGCCGGAGTGGCGCTCGATCGGCAAGGCCGTATCGTCGGGATGCGTGCGGCTGGTCAACCAGGACGTCCTCGATCTCTATCGCCGCGTGCCCTATCACGCGCCGATCGTCGTCTATCAGTCGCCGCTGGCCGTCTGAGGGCTACCGGGCACGCCGGCGTCGCCTCGGGCGATCTTCAGCGCCCCTGCTGACGCGGTGGCATGGTCGACGCGCGCAACGAACGCCCGCGCGCGAGGCACGGCGTCGTGCAGATACTGATCAGGTCCGAGCATCTTGCGCCGGTTGAGTTCGGCCGTATCGAGCAGGTCGAAGTCGACTCTCTCGATGCTGCAATCCCAGCCGGGAGAGAGGCCGGTCCAGCCCTTGCGGTGATGCGCGAGAAGCCGCTCGCATGCCGAATAGCCGTGATGATCGAAGGCGATGACGCCGTCCGTGACATAGACGTGGTTCCCGGAGAAGCCTTCGCCCGGAATGATGCGCTCGGCATAAAACCCTTCCAGCGGCGGCCTGTCGAGGAAGACGCCGGCGAGGATGTGGCAAGCGCCGTAGCCGAAGAAGACCCTATCAGGCAGCGCCCACCGCCTTACTGGATCTTTCTTGATTCCTCGCTTGAGCACATACATGAGCGGACCTGCGGCCCCATCGTCGCGAACGATGTTTTCGGCCAGTGCCTGAGGATGGCGTTCAGATGATCTTGCCCGTCCAGTCGACGATCTCGACCGCAGCCTGCCCGAAAGCGGCGTCCAGCGCGCGCACATAGGCATCGTTGCCCTCGCCACTAACCGGAGCCGAGGCCGTAAAGGTCTTTTCCGCGCGGACCGTACCGTTGCGGTCGTTGAGCAGCCTCACGAAC
>JAEYXI010000030.1 GCA_023428515.1 Pseudomonadota bacterium
GGATAGTCGACGACCTGTGCAAGTCCGCGATAGAGTTCGGCCGAGTAGCGCTGCATGTTCATCAGCGACCAGGACGACGAGAAGGTAGGCACGTTGCCCGCCGCATGCCATGTCGAGCCGGAGGTCAGCTCGTTCTTTTCGAGCAGCACGCAGTCAGTCCAGCCTGCCTTGGCCAGATGGTAGAGTGAGGACACGCCAACCGCGCCGCCCCCGATAATGACCACGCGTGCGGTCGAAGGAATTTCCGCCACTTGCTGTCCTCCCGATTTCCCGCTTAGTAGACCGGCGGCGACACGACCCAGATCACCACCGCCGGCCGCGTACCGGGGTTCTTCCAGCGGAATGGCTTTGCCGCGAAGCGGAAGCTGTCGCCTTCGCCAAGCCGATGCCAGACGCCGTCAATCTCGATGTCGAACCGCCCGGAAACGATGTAGCCGGCCTCTTCGGTCTTGCGCAGGGCATGGTCGGCCAGTTCCGCACCCGGCGCGAAGACAGAGCGCAGCATTTCGAAGCTACCGCCAAGATCGGGCGACAGAAGCTCCTCTACCAGCCCTGATTCGCTTGTGCCAAGCGAGCGCCGGCGCTCGGAGCGCACCACCACGCCGCGTTCCTCGTCGCGCTCCGCCTCATGGCCGAAGAACAGGCTGAGCGGTACGCCGAAGAGTTCGGCGAAAGCCCTGAGGTCGGCCAGCGATGGCGCCGACAGGCCTCGCTCGACCTGGCTCAGCCAGCCGACGGAGCGCTTCAGACGCAGACCGATCTCCTGAAGTGTGAGGCCGCGCGCTTTCCTCAGCGCGCGGATGTCCCGCGCAAGCAACTGGGCTGCGGACAGCGGCTCCTCCTGGAGCAAGGCGCTTTCTGACGGCATGGTTCGCGCAGAGTCTCGTGAAAATTGAGGCTTGAATTTCACGAAACTCGAACCGCGTGAAAAAATCAAGTATCCTTTCACCGCATTGGGGAAGATTTACTTGCCGGTTCATCCGGGACAATGCCATCCCTTGAATCGGCCGGATCGTTGGCGATATTGCGCGGGAACCGGGGCGGGACGACATGCTGGCACGGGACGAAAACACGCCGCTGCATGATGAGGTCGCGATCGTCGACGAGGCGATCACCTCGCGACGCTCCGTCCGCGCCTTCCTGCCCGATTCGGTCGACGAGGCGACTGTCCGCGAAATCCTCGACATAGCTTCCTGGGCGCCTTCGGGCACCAATATGCAGCCTTGGCGGGTCTATGTGACTTCAGGGGAAACCAGGGAGCGTGTCTCGCGCGCCATTCTCGACTCGGGCCTCCGCTCGGAGGAAGTGAGGGGCGAGTATAAATATTACCCCGACAAATTCTTCGAACCCTACAACTCCCGCCGCCGTGCCGTCGGCTTTGCACTCTACGGCCACCTCGGCATTGGCAAGCGCGACGTCGACCAGATGCGCGCGCAACAGGAGCGCAACTTCGTTTTCTTCGACGCGCCGGTCGGCATCATCTTCACCATCGACCGCAGGCTGAACCAGGGCTCTTGGGTGGACTACGGCATGTTCCTGCAGAACATCATGATCGCGGCGCGGGCGAGGGGACTGCACACCTGCCCTCAGGCCTCCTTCGCTCGCTACCACGAACAGATCAGACCGGTGCTTTCCATCCCTGACGAAGAGATCGTCGTCTGCGGCATGGCGCTAGGCTACGAGAACACGTCAAAGCCTGAAAACAATCTACGCACCGAACGCGCACCGCTCGACGAGTGGACGACGTTCTTGCGTTGACGGCGCCTCCTGCCATGCCCTGTCAGCATGGCAGCTCCAAGCAGGTTGCTTATGCGATGGGTCGCCCCATCTCCGTCGTGGAGGTATCGCCATGACGAATCCCAAGCCGACGATTGCCCGCATTTGGCGCGGCCGCACGACCCGTGCGAAGGCCGACGAGTACGAAGTCTATATCCATGAGCACGGCATCAAACCGTTAATGGAAAAGGCGCTCGGCGTGCAGAATTTCCGCGACGATCGCGAGACGGAGAGCGAGTTCGTCACGATCTCCTACTGGCCGAGCATCGAGGCGATGTCGAGCTTCGCCGGCAGCGACCCGACCGCAATCCACCACCTCGAACGCGATGCGGAATTCCTGGTCGAGCTGCCGAAAGCGGTCCAGATTCTGCGCATCCTCGTCAGCCACGGCGACAAGGGCTGACATGGAAGGCCACACCGGGTCGCTATTTCCCGGACAGGCCGTCCATGACGCGCCGTTCCATCAGCCATTTGGCGCCGCGCGGCCAGGAGTAATTCGCCCCCATCCGCAGCCCCGTATAGCCTCCGGCAACGTTCATACCCGTACCGGCGTCGACGACTTTGATGAGCATCTCGTATTCGGTCCGGCTGATCCGGTTGACGATCCCCGTCATCGCCAGTTCGCCGCCGAGCTTCGATGCGATCTTGGCTTCACACCCATTGCAGTCCAGCACTCCGCCGGCTTTCGCAATGTCCGCCGATGCCGATCCCGCATCCACGATCGTGTACGCC
>JAEYXI010000037.1 GCA_023428515.1 Pseudomonadota bacterium
AGAGAAGTCAGACGCTCGGTCATATCTGGAACGCAGCTCCGATACGGGAAATTCCTAGGTTGCCAAGTTTGCTAGCGCCGCCTTGTCGGCTCTCTAGCCGCCACTTCCGGCGTCCGATACCCCAAACTCATCACCAGCGTCTGGCAGAGCACCATGGCCGGCACCTGGCTGCGGAAGTGGCCGAGCCGGCCTTCCTTGACGTAGAGGACGTGCCTGGCGAGCGGCGCCACAGGGCTGAGCTCGTTGTCGGTGATGGCGAGCACGGTGCGCCCCGCAGCATGCGCCTTCTTCGCCAGTTCGATCGTTTCCGGCGTGTAGTCGTCGAATGTGATGACCAGCAGCACGTCGTCGGCGTCCATCGCCGCGAGTTGCTCGGCGCGCATGGCGCCCAGATTGTCGATGAGGAACGCGCGTTTGCCGATGCGCGACAGGCCATAATAGGTGTAGCTGCCGACACCGAAAGCGCCGCGCGCCGCCGCGATATGCACGGCCTTCGCTTTCTGCAACGCGTCGACGAAGGGCGTCAGCTCGGCGCTCGCCACATCCTCGCGCAGTCTCAACAGCGCGTCGAACGCGGCCTGGATGAAGGTTTCGGCGACCTGATGCGGGTCCTTGGGGTCGCCCGGCTCGCGACGGCCTGAAGGCGCGGCCTCGCGGCTCACCGCCTGCAGCCGGTCGGCATAGGACATGCGGGGACCGAGCAGGCGCTGCTTGAACAGCGCCTGCAGCCCGGCAAAGCCGTCAAAGCCGAGCTCCTTGGCGAAGCGGGTGATCGCGGAGGGCGGCACGCCGGCGCGGCGGGCGATCTCGACGATGGTGAATATCGCCGCATCCTCGGGATTGTTGAGCAGGTATTGCGCGACCTGCTGCAGCCGCTTGCTCAGCGAGGGTTTGCGCGCGAGCAAGGTCGCGACGAACTCGCCATAGTCGCGCGTGCTGTCTGTGTCGTCGGTCATGCGGCGCGCCCGCCGAGTGATGCGCCAACGGTCTTGGCAACGCCCTCAGCAAGGATGGAGCGAGCCGAGGTCGCGACGCGACGCGTGAAGGCGGCATCGTTTGCGAGGGCATCGCCGAAAATCGCGCGGTTGCCGACGAAGAGCGCCGTGAAGGCGTCGATGTCGCCGGACGATTGTTTTGCGATGTCAGCGACGAACGGCATGATCTGGTCATGCGCCTGCCACGATGCGCCGAAGGCGGCTTGCGACTTCGCCAGATAGGCGACCCAGCCTGCCACCGCCGTCTCGAGCAGCGGCGACGAAAACCCCTTGGCCATGCGGTCGCGCAGCGGCTGCAGGATGCGCTGGTTGATCTTCTGCGAACCATCCGTGGCGATCTGGTGGTTGGAATGGCGAATGGCCGGATTGGCGAGGCGCGAGATCGTGAGGTCGAGATAGGGACCGACCTTCATGCTCGGCACATCCGGCAGCACGGCCGCGGATTCGCTGAGTATCATGCGGCGGGCGAAATCTCTCAGCAACGGATCGTGCACGTCGTCGCAGGTCGTGCCGAGCCCCGACAGCGCGCCGAGATAGGAGAGCGCGGTCTGGCAGGCGTTGAGCACCCGCATCTTGATGAATTCGTACGGCTCGACATCTCCGACGAACTCGGCGCCGGCGACGTCCCAGTGCGGGCGAGGGCGGTTGAAGTCGTCCTCGATCACCCATTGCCGGAAAGGCTCGCCGACCACCACGCCCTCGTCGCGGTATCCGGCCATTTGCTCTACGCGCTCCAGGTCTTCCGGGCGCGTTGCCGGCACGATGCGGTCGACCATGGTCGAGGGAAAACGCACATTGTCCGAGAGCCATGAGGCGAGCGGCTTGTCGGCTGCCTCGGCAAAGCTCGACACGACATTTCTCAGGATGTGCCCATTGCCCGGAATGTTGTCGCAGGAGATCAGCGTGACGGGCGCATTCGCCACCATGCGCTTGCTTAGCATTTCCACCAGAAGGCCTGGCAGCGACTGCCGCCCCGATGCGCGCTTCAGGTCGTCCGCTATTTCCGGTCGTTCCCAGTCGATCGCGCCGCTCGCCGGGATGTGGCAGTAGCCTTTCTCCGTCACCGTCATGGTGACGATTTCGATGCCGGGATCGGCAAGGGCGGCGATCGCTGTCCCGGGCTCCCGGTCGGCATCGAGCACGCGCCTGATCGAGCCGATGACGCGCGCCTCGGCCTTGTCGCCTTCGACCAGCAGGCGCGTGTAAAGCCCGTCCTGCGGAGCAAGTTGCGCCTCGATCGAAGGCGGCCTGATGTTGATGCCGATCTCTGCACGATCGTCCGCGCCGGCTTCCAGCGCGTCCTCGGTGTATTCGGCCTGGTGGCAGCGGTGGAAGGCGCCGACGCCGATATGGGCGAAGCCGATCCGCGTCTTTTCGCGGTCATAGCCCGGCCTGCGCACGCTTGCCGGTGCAAGCGCCAGCGTCTCTTGGTTCAGTCGCTTCATGCGTCCCTCGGCCCGACGGCCCACTGTTCCTGGTCGATCAGCGCGCCGGTCATCGGTTCGGAGGCCGGCGACAGCAGGAAATGCGTCAGCCTGGCGACATCTTCCGGCGAAAGCAGGCGGCCGAACGGCTGCTGTGCCGCTTGGTCCTTCAGCCAGTCCGGTCCCTTGCCGAGCGTTTCGGCATGCATCACGCACTCTGCCGGCGTATCGGCCCAGCCCATGTTGATGCCGTTGATGCGGATGCGGTCGAAGCGATGCCCCTGCGCGGCGTTCTTGGTGACCAGCGCCAGCGCGGCCTTGCTGGCGGAGTAGACCGTCAGGTCGGTCGCGCCGCCATGCACGTTGATCGACAATATGTTGACGATCGCGCCCGGCTTCTTGCGCGCTCGCATGTCGGCGATCGCCCGCTGCATCAGGAAGAAGGGCGTCCTTGCATTGACGGCGTGAATCCTGTCCCACAGCTCCGACGTCGCGGTCAGCATCGAGCCGCGGTCGGTGGCGCCGGCGGCATTCACCAGCGCGTCGATGCGCCCGAATTTTTCCAGCGCCGCGTCCGCGATGGCGTCGCTGGCGTTCCCATCGGCCAGGTCAACGCTTACGAAATGCGCCTTTGCGCCCAGCGCTTCGACCTCTGCCACGACGGCAGCGCCGCGCGTCTTGTCGCGCCCCGAGATCAATACGGCCTCGGCGCCGTTTCTCGCGGCCTCGATCGCGACGGCGCGGCCGACGCCCTGCGTCGAGCCGGTGACCACCAATACACAGCCAGCGAGGGAAAGATTCATTGTCACGCAATTCGATTTCTATTTGGAAGAAAATAGAAAAATCGTTCCGAACGGTCAAGCCGCGGAATAGTGGTTCGTAGCCCACAAAACCCTACAGGGGCAGGGCGAGCGTAGAGCTGCGTCAGCTCGACTGGACGTTCCCGGCTGTCGTTTCGTCCCGCTTCACAGGCGCCGCGTCGCGCGGCAACACGATGCGGAATTCGGTGAACGAACCGGGCACGGTTTCAACGTCGATCGTCCCCGAATGCAGCCTGACGATGATGTCGCGGCTGAGCGACAGGCCGAGACCGGCACCTTCGCCGGCGGGTTTGGTGGTGAAGAACGGATTGAACATTTTCGCCTTCACCTCGGGCGAAATGCCGGTTCCGTTATCGCGGATCCTGATCTCGACGGCGTCGCCCAGGCTTCTCGTCGAAGCGGCGAGCACCGGCTGGTAGGCAGTGCCGTCCATTTCCTCGCCGCGTCGGGCGGCCGCCTGCAGGCCGTTGGATATCAGGAAGAGCAGCGCACGCGAGATTTCTTGCGGGTCGAGATCGATCTTGCCTGCTGCCGGATCGTAGGCCTTCTCCAGCTTCACGTCGAAATCCTGCCGCTCGGCGCGCACGCCGTGGTAGGCGATGCCGAGACTTTCGTCGACCACCGCGTTGATGTCGACCGGCCGGTGTCCGCCCGCTCCCTGGTCCTCGCCGAGGTGCAGCATGTTCGCAACGATCGAATCGGCGCGTTTGCCGAACTCCACCACCTTGCCGAGATTGGCCTTGAGTACGTCGCCCAGATCCTCGACCTCGGCCCTTGTGCCGCCGTCTATCACCGCGCCTTCCAGCACCATGCGGATGTCGTCCACCAGCCGGTTCGACACGGCCGAGAAATCTCTGAGGGAATCGAGCGAACTCCTGATCTCGTTGGCTATGCCCGACGTGGACTGGCCGAGCGAGGCGAGCCTCTCCATCTCGCCCGCCCGCTTCTGCAGCGAGTGCAGGCCATGCAGCGTTTCGGCGAGTTCGCTGGCGCTTGCCTCCGCCGCCTCGGACAACCGCGCGGTTTCGATCGCGATCACCGCGTGGTCGGCAAAGGTCCGCACCAGCTCGATCTGCCGCTCCGTGAATGGCTCCGATCGCGTCAGCGCGAAGACGCCGACGATGGCACTCCCGCGCATCAGCGGAACACAGAGTGCGGCGCCGGCCCCCGTAGCGTTCGCCTCGCTCAGATCGGCCACATGGACAACGGCATTCTCTACTGCGGCGCGTTCGATGAGAGCGTCCATCCCGGGCTGGACAGACGAGGCGCCCGTCGCTGCGCTCAGACGGTAGGCGCCATCCTCCAACCTGTAGATTTCGGAGCTTGCCGTGTTGCAGAGCGCGGCTGCCGATGCCGTCAGCGCGTTCAACACCTTGTCGAGATCGCCCGTGGAGCGGGTAATAGTCCTGGCTGCGTAGGCTACCGCCGTCTGCTGCCGAAGCGTTTCGGCCACCTCGGCGCTGCGCGCCGTGACCTCGTCGGCAAGCCGCACGGTCTCGGCCGCGATCGCCGCCTGGTCGGCGAATGCCTGGACGAGCCTGATCTGGCCGTCGCTGAACCGTCCGGGTTCCGGCCGCGTCAGTGTGAAGACCCCGACCACGGCGCCTTCGCGCAGCAGCGGAACGCAGAGCACCGAAGCTGCTCCATCGCCCGCCGCCTCGGTGTCGCTAGCAGCGTCGGGCACATGGATGATGGCCTTCTCCTGCGCCGTACGGCCGACCCAACTGTCCCGTCCGGCGCGGATCGGATTGGTGCTTTCGCGCGTCAGGCCTTCCTTCGAGATACCCGTAGCTGCAGCGAGATGATAGGCGCCGTCTTCCAGCAGGTGGATGGTGGATGTACCGGCGGCGCAAAGGACGGCAGCCGATTGCGTCAGCGACGACAGCGCGACGCCGAGGTCGAGACCGGCGCGGTTGATCGCCTTCAGCCCCTCGGCGGTGGCGGCCTGCTGCCGCAGCGCCTCGCCGAACTCCGCCGCGCGAGTCCCCGCTTCTTCCAGCAGGCGCACATTCTCGACGGCGATCGCCGCCTGGTCGGCCAGCATCGAAGCCACCGAGACATCCTCGTCGCCAAACGGCGCCGGCCGTACGATCAGCAGCACGCCGGCCACGCGGCCGGCGGCCAAGAG